>JAUWKK010000076.1 GCA_030614245.1 Planctomycetota bacterium
CCCCAACCCGGCCGCGGGGCGCATGACAATCGACGCCGTCGCCAAGGACGGTATCCAGGTGAAGGCCAAGGCCCGCGTCACCGTGCGCGCCAACATCGAGCGGCGCGGCGGCGGAGCCACCGAGGAGACGATCATCGCCCGCGTCGGCGAAGGCATCGTCACCACCATCGGCTCGTCGCAAAGCTACAAGAATGTCCTCGAAAACCCCGACACGATCAGCAAGAAAGTGCTGGAGAAGGGCCTCGACGCCGGCACGGCGTTCGAGATTCTCAGCATCGATATCGCCGATGTCGATGTGGGGTCAAATATCGGTGCAAACCTTCAGGCCGCGCAGGCCGAAGCCGACAGCAAGCGTTTCAAGGCCGAAGCCGAGAAGCGTCGAGCCGCCGCCGTCGCACTCGAACAGGAAATGCAGGCGCTCGTTCGCGAGAACCGGGCAAAAGTCGTGCTCGCCGAAGCCGAAGTGCCCAAGGCCGTTGCACAGGCCCTGCGCGAAGGCAATCTCGGCCTTATGGATAATAACAGGCTAAAAAACATCCCGGCCGACCCGAAGATGCGCGACAGTATCGCAGGCGATGACGCGACCGGCAAGACCCAGATATGATGGCGCCGCCAGGGCTTTCTCCAACTGCACGTCCAAGCTTTGCTTGAACGTGGCACCCCTGCGGCGGGTGCATCGGTCTACGGTCTTCCGTTGGCCGTGTCTCTCATACTGTGCGATCCAATCGGCTGAAGAGAGGTGACACCAATGGGCAAGCTCCTAATTCCGCTGCTTATCCTCGCTTTCTGGGTGATGTCAAAGCTGATCAACAGCGCCCAGAAGCGTGCAAATGCAGAGAAAGCGCGCAGGCTCAAGGAGACGGATCCCCGCGACGAAGACGAGCAGGCATTCGAGGCCGAAAGCAATGACGTTCAGGCATTCCTCGATCAGATGGGCATCAGGACGCGGCGCCCGCAGCCCCAGCGGCAACCCGCGCAGCAGCCCCAGCGGGAACCTGCGCCCCAGCCAACACCCGTCGAGCCGCTAGTCCAGCAGTTTGTCAGCCAGGAAGTCGATCAGCAGGCCACCCACGGTGTCGATCAGCACGCAGCCACGGGGCTTCTCCCCGAAAGGGGCCAAGCCGCCGCCGCTCTGCGTCGGCGACGCGCGAAGTCCGCAGCACCTGAGCCGATCGAACTGACACCGGTCGGCAAGCCAAGCGACCCCTTCGCCCGGTCGGCATTGCGAAGGCTCACGCCGCCCCAGCAGGCGATAGTAACGATGGAACTGCTCGGCCCCCCGAGGGCTCTGCGCGAGCATCAGATGCGCTGACTCTGCGGCTGGCGACCAGCGCACCGCAATCGACCCATTGAAACCGAAAGCTCTGCTGGTATAATCCCCCGAGGACCGAGCACCCGATGCCAGGGTGGCGGAATTGGCAGACGCGCGAGACTCAAAATCTCGTGACCCTCGGGTCGTGTGGGTTCAACTCCCCCCCCTGGCACCAGATGGCTGAGAATAGCATGCCTTCTGCACCGGATATATCGCGGCTTCGACGTGTCGTCCTCGGCGCCGTCGCGCTTATCGTTGCGGCTTTGGTCTGGATACCAGCCGTTCATCTGCTTTTCGCCAGAGATCCCGGACAGTTCCGATGCGAAACCGGCCTCTCACCGATGGCGCGGCAGCTTGCTGCTCGGCATCTGGAGTTGTGGACCGATCCCGAACTCCGCCGGAACGAAGTGGAGAAGATGCGCAAGAGCAACGCCGAATGGGATTTCATGGGCCGAAGCTTCCTCGTCTGGGCGCTTGCCGAGATGTGCCTGCGCAATCCGGCCTCGAAAGATTCTTACCTCGAAGTAATCGATAGCATCATAGACGAGACCCTCCGCCTCGAAAGCGAAAAGGGCTTCTACCATTTCCTCATGCCCTATGCCCGTCACAAGACGTTCGTGCAGAAGCCGGAAGGCAGCCTCTTCATCGACGGCGAGATCGCCTTGATGCTGGGCGTCCGCCGCGTCGTTGAAGAGAAATCCGAATACAAGCCGCTGCTCACCGAACGCGTAAACGCGATGGTCAAGCGGATGCAGAAAAGCCCCACGATGTGCTCCGAGAGCTATCCCGACGAGTGCTGGGTCTTCTGCAACACAGTGGCGCTCGCGTCGATTCGCGTCGCCGATTTCCTGGACGGCACCGATCACACCGAGTTCTTCCGCAAGTGGATCGCTACCGCGAAGAAGAGGCTGATACATCCTGGCACTGGGATGCTGTTTTCTGCTTACACTCTCGATGGTGATGTGTCGCAGGGGCCGGAGGGCTCGTCCATCTGGCTCGCCGCACACTGTCTGCGGCTGATCGACGAGGAGTTCGCAGCCGAGCAGTATGCCATTGCAGCGAGGGAACTGCTCCGGCAGGTGTGCGGTTTCGGCTATGCGCGCGAATGGCCTGATGCGTGGATGCGCGAGATGGACACCGGCGGCCTTGGCCTCGCCGACGTCGACTCGGGGCCCGTTGTGCCCGTGCTCAATGCAAGTGCGAGCTCGAGCGGGCTGGCGTTCGTTGCCGCGGCGTCTTTCGAGGATGCCGATCAAATCAAGAAACTGGCGACTTCGCTCAATTTCGCGGGATTTCCATCCAGGCGGAACGGCGGCCTCAAGTATTGCGCAAGCAACCAGGTGGGCGACGCCGTGCTGCTTTATGCCGCCGTGCTCGGGCCGATATGGGACAAGGTGAAGCTGGGGGCCGACCGATGAGCGAGCAGAAGAAGTCTCCCCTTCGACGGCTTTTCAGGACGCGTTTCTTCACTCCCGCGGGATTCCTCGTGCGGGCGGGGCAGTTGGCAATCGCGTTTTTTGTCGTTCACGCCATCGGGCTGCGCGAATACACCAGCATCCTGTGCGGCACCTTGCCCAGCGGCGACCCGCCGTATGCACCGGTCCAGGTGATTCTTGCGGCAGTCTACCTTGTGCTCTATTTCTCAGCCGTATTGTTGGTGCCGGTGCTGGTCATCGGTGCCGGGGTAATGAGCATTCTGCTGCGGGTGAAGTGCTTCAGTAGAGCCGCCGATCAGCACAATCGCGGATAACAAAACGCCGGAACGACCCATGCCAGCCGTTCCGGCGTTTTGCTGTCATCTCTGCCGGCGGTGCGTTTAGTACATTCCGCCGCCCATTCCACCCATTCCTCCACCCGGGGGTGGTCCGACCGGCTCTTTCTTCTCGGGTATTTCTGCCACGAGTGCGTCGGTCATCAGCAGGAGCGAAGCCACGCTGGCTGCGTTCTGCAATGCTGAACGGACGACTTTCGTCGGATCGACCACGCCGGCATCGATAAGGTCACAGTATTTCTCCGCCAGGGCGTCGAAGCCTTCGTTGCCCTTGAGCTCCTTGACGCGCTGCACGACTACGGCACCGTTGACGCCGGCATTCTCGGCGATCTGTGCGCAGGGCGCATCGATGGCGCGTCGGACGATGTCGACGCCGATTTTCTCGTCGCCCTTGGCCCTGACCTTGTCGAGTGCTACTGCGGCCCTGATGAGGGCAGTGCCGCCGCCCGCGAGGATACCCTCTTCCACGGCGGCGCGCGTGGCGTGCAGGGCGTCTTCTACTCGGGCCTTTTTCTCTTTCATCTCGATTTCCGTCGCGGCTCCGACGTTGATCTGGGCAACGCCGCCGGCGAGCTTGGCGAGACGCTCCTGGAGCTTCTCGCGATCGTAGTCGCTGGTCGTCGTCTCGATCTCGCGGCGGATCTGGTCGACGCGGCCCTGGATGTCGCCCGTCTTGCCGCCGCCCTCGATGATCGTCGTCTTGTCCTTGTCGATCACGACCTTCTGCGCGGTACCAAGGTCCTTGAGTGCGATACCCTCGAGCTTGATACCGAGGTCTTCAAAGATCGGCTCGCCGCCGGTGAGCAGTGCGATATCCTGGAGCATAGCCTTGCGGCGGTCGCCGTAGCCGGGCGCCTTGATGGCGGCGCACTGTAGCGTGCCTCGGAGCTTGTTGACTACCAGCGTTGTGAGCGCCTCACCGTCGACATCTTCGGCGATGATGATTAGCGGCTTGCCCGCCTGGGCGATCTTCTCGAGCAGCGGGAGTAAGTCCTTCGCCGTGCTGATCTTCTTCTCATGAACGAGGATGAGGGCTTTTTCGAGCTGAACTTCCATCGTGCCGGTATCGGTGACGAAGTAGGGCGAAAGATAGCCGCGGTCGAACTGCATGCCTTCGACCCATTCGACGTTCGTGTCGAGGCTCTTACCTTCTTCGACGGTGATCACGCCGTCCTTGCCGACTTTGTCCATTGCTTCGGCGATCATCTTGCCGATTTCTGCATCGTTGTTCGATGCGACAGCGCCGACCTGTGCGACTTCAGTCTTGCCCTTTACCGGCCGGCTCATCTCGGCGAGGTTCTCGACGATGGCGTCGACGCCCTTCTCAACGCCGCGCTTGAGAGCAGCCGGGTTTGCGCCTGCGGTGACGTTCTTGAGGCCTTCTTCGAAGATGGATTCGGCGAGCACGGTGGCCGTTGTCGTGCCGTCGCCGGCGACTTCGCTGGTCTTGCTGGCGACTTCGCGGACCATCCGTGCGCCCATGTTCTCATACTTATCCTTGAGCTCGATCTCCTTGGCGACCGTTACGCCGTCCTTGGTAACGGTGGGTGCGCCGTAGCTCTTCTCAAGGATCACGTTGCGGCCGCGCGGCCCCAGTGTGATCTTCACGGCATGAGTGAGCTGTTTCACCCCCCGGCGGATGGCCTCGCGGGCCTCCTGATCGAATGCAATCTTCTTTGCTGCCATTGGCATCTCCTGTTTATTTCTTGAGCAATGGTTCTCAGCTGACACTTAATTAACGATGGCCAGCACATCTTCTTCACGCATGATGAGGTATTCTTTGCCATCGACCTTCACTTCGGTGCCGGCATAGGACGTGAAGAGGACGGTATCTCCCTTCTTGACGGTCATCTTGGCCCGCTCGCCGCTGTCAAGCACTTTGCCATCGCCGATGGCGATGATCTTGCCCTGCTTGGGCTTTTCCTTGGCGGCATCCGGCAGCACGATGCCGCCTGCCGTCTTTTCTTCGGCCTCCAGACGTTCCAGGACAATGCGATCTGCCAACGGTTTGATCTTCATTCAGTCTCCTCCCGACGGTAATCGGTGAATAATTGGGACTCTCGTGCCGTGCCCACGTCCGCCTGCCTGTGGGCAGGCTGGCCGGCGTAAAATAATACTGCCTCTGAGTCCCGCAAAAGGCGTGCCAACTGGTCAAGGATTGACAGGACTCTCCTAAGACGTTAGGACGCAGGCTTTACGGCATCGAAGCCAAGCCGTTGGCAATGGGCGTCAATCCTGCCACATTGTCAGGGGTGCCTGAGAGTTTAGCGTGTGCCTGCCAGATTGGCAGTCTCTCTGTGGTAGGGGCAGTTCGCGTAGGGGCGGTTCGCTAACCGCCCCTACAGATGGCAATTCTTAACGATCCGCGTTGTGGAGCAGACTTTCCAGTCTGCTAATGAACTGGCAGGGGGAATTGGCGGGCGTGTCATAACTTACCGGACATTGACTTTTGCCGCCACGGTGCGTAAACTATGATGTCGCTTGACCAACAGTTGATAAAGGAAGCCAATGCCGGAAGATTCGAAGCCATCATTCGAGAAGGTAATGTCTTTCGGCGACCATCTGGTCGAATTGCGCCGACGGATTCTCATCAGCATCTTCTCCGTCGTGGTGGCATTCGCTCTGATATTCTTTATATTCGAGGGCAGGCTGATCGACGTCATCAGGTGGCCGTTCGAGCGCGCGCTGGGCTGGATGGACCCCGAGAAGTATGACACGTCCAAGCTGACATTGAAAATGATGAAGGTGCCGGAGGTGTTCCTGACGTCGCTGAAGATGGCGTTCACGGCCGCGATTGTGCTCTCGGTGCCGGGCTGGCTGCACCAGGTGTGGCTCTTCGTCGCGCCGGGGCTGAAGCTCAAGGAGCAGCGGGCCATTTTCCCGTCCCTTTTCTTCGGCACGTTTCTGTTCATGACCGGCGCCCTGATGGCCTACATGATCGTCATCCCTTTTTCGATCAGGTTCTTCCTGCAATACGGCCTCGCGAACAACGTAGAGCCGAACCTGAGTTTCGGCTGGTTCGTAGACTTCGAGACGATGCTGATGCTGGTCTTCGGGGTCGCTTTCGAGCTACCGCTGGTCATCACAATCCTGACGCTAGTCGGCATTGTAACGCCCAAGCTGCTCACAGCCAAGCGCAAGTATGCGATCCTGATAATGTTCATAACCGCTGCCGTGCTCACACCGCAGGACGTCTTCACTCAGTTGCTCCTCGCCGTCCCGCTGTTGGTGTTGTATGAGATCAGTGTCGTGCTCTCGAAGTATTTCTACAAGCGCCGCTGGAGCACCAGGTGGGGGTATCCCGACGGCGATGATTCTGCACCGTCGGCCGCTGCGGTGACGAACCCGAAGCCTGCCGGCGCCAGCGGCGGGCCCGGTGCGGGCGAATCCCAGGACGAGGGGCAGGACGAAGACCCGTACTCACAGAAACCGGAGCACTACGGCACCCACTGGAATTACGACGAGTCTGAGTACGATTACGAACGCGACCATTTGGAATATGAAGACCCGTACGTCGGCCACGACGATGAATATGACGCCGACACGGAACAGCCATACAGGTCCGTCTACGAGACCGATATCGACGCAGAACCCGAACCATACAAGTCCGTTTACGAGACCGACATAGATGATATAGACGACCTGCCGTATTCCGAGAGCGACGACGACGTGCCCGAGATGCACTGACGGCATGGCCTGCCGATACCCGGCAGTACTCCGCCCCGCCTGCCCGCCTATGGCGGGTTAATCTGTGGCTTCATCCCCGCCTCAAGCGGAATATACTTGAAGCCTGCGGGGAAGATACTTTTTCGACGTGCTGTAACTCCGCTCATCGCAAGCAGCACCGAACTGCGCAACCGCTGCGGTGTCGCCGGAATGATCACTTCGCCTTGATGTCGTAGCAGAACAGCAGGTCGTCGTGGCGGATGTAGAGCCGGCCGCCCCCTCACTCCTTCTTCTTCCTGCCGTAGTGCTTAGAGATCACGTGAATGGTGATTACTCAGGTGTGCCGGACGCGATGCGTACGATGATCTCATTCCATGCGACTTTGAGTGCTGCTGGAACAGCGATATCATCCAATAGGCACACCATTTCGTTTATGAAAAGCTGGCGGCCCTTCCTGCCAAGCACCGAAAGCATCGTCACTATCCAGTTCGTGATCTCAAGAAAGTTGATCTCGTGACCTTGGGAGAAGTATCGCTTAGCCTGCTCAACGGCTGCAGCTGCTTGGACACGGTTCTTGATGAAGAACAGATAGTCCTCGATAGCGTTCGGGGCAATCTTAGTATCGAACGTGGAAACGACACGCGAACGGTCAACCAAGCGTTCAGTTACTTCTGCCGCCAGGACGACTTTGCCCGCGTCCTTTATCGTCACGTCGCCCCCTGCCCCGGAGGCTCCGTCAGCAACATTGATCCCCTGATACTCAATATCCCAATCGAGTCCAAGAGTCTTCTTAAGCGTCTCGAACGCCGACACAATAACGAACATTGGGAAGCGCCCGCCGCTCTGAGTATTGAGCAGGCCAGAGATAAGCTCTTCACATTGCTGAAGACTTATTCGCCTGAGCTTCGCCATTTCGATTACCGTCGCTTCACGAAGCTGAATGAACCGATGGAAATGGTATCGAAGGATATCGGTCAGCAGGTCTTGGTCACCGGTCTTCTCCAGGACAGTAATCACAGAGAGAAACGCATCATACGCCTTCGTGTCCCTCTTACCACGCCGAGCATCTTCAGTGAACTGAACAGAGCGGCGAAAGACATTGAGAAACGGCCCCTTCGAACACGGGATCTTCTTGCTGCGCAGAAAAGGATTGACAACTTTCTCATCCAATGTACGGCCATTATAAGCGTCTTGCCCATGCCCCGTGTAGGGAAGGCGGATGTTGATTCCCTTATCGTGCAGCCTGGCGAGGATGCAGCCCAACAAGGCTTCACGGAACGCCTGAGTTCGTGATTTGAACATCACGTCATAAGCGTCGACAATCCCGGCCTCAACTGTGGGGGGCGCTCCTTCGAACGATGCATCCTCCACTTCGGCGAAATGCTTCTCAAGGGTATCACGAGCTGCACTGTAACCAATCTGGGGCATCATTGAAATCCGGCTGGTAGTTCATCCATAGAGCTTCATGGCGAACTGTTTTAATGGAGTGGCAGGTCTTTGCAGGAGCGTCGAACCGCCGCCAGTCCCGATAGAGTGTGTCCATAAGGTCACAACGATAGCCGGAAACGGCTGCTTTGCCCTTGATTGAGTTCAAGAGATCCGCGAGACGCTCATGTTCCTCATCCGTCATTTCAAACGCATACGCTTTGGCGTCTCCGCGACTCTCGTGAGGATAAGGCGGATCGCAATAAAAGAGGGTTCTCTCGCCGTCGTAAAGCTTAATGACCTCCACAGCCGGGCGGTTTTCGAGTTGGACTCTCAATAGCCTCTCAGCGATCTGTGGAAGCCCTTCGACGCTCCCAAGCCAGCGGGAAACAACACCAGACATTCCAGCCCTGCTCGTGTTCTTGCAGTTGGCCCAACGCCCCAGCGTGGCAGTCTGAGCAAGCCCGGTTCTTGTCTGCCTGGCGCGCACAAAGAAACGGCGCGCACGTTCCAGATTCGAGATCTGCTGGCCGTTATCGTCCAAGGAGAAGTGGAACTCTTCGCGGGAGAATGGCGTCAAAGCTACCTTCTTAACCAACTGCGTCGTCTGGTTTCGCAAGACTCTGAAGAAGTTGACTATCTCGCCATCAATGTCGTTGTACGTCTCCACGGGGGCCGGAGCACGGTTGAGAAGCACTGCGGCTGAACCTGCGAACGGCTCGCAATAGTGATGGCATCTTGGCAAGAGCGGAAGCAGCCACTCCAAGTGGCTGAACTTGCCGCCGTACCAGCCGAAGGCTATTCTCTTTCGCCTGCGAGAACGCCGTTGGCTAGCGTTCTTCGATGATGCATAGGCTTTGTCAACATAGATTGGAGAAACGTATTTTCCCATCAGCTTGTTCCGCCTCAATGCCGCACAAGAAAGAGATTCTGCCGACAAACGCTAAACATATTAAAGCATCTTCCAGGCAAAGAGTCAAACAAAGAACTTGTGACCATTTCCGCTCTTCGCTCGCGCTAATCCGCCGGCTTGCACCTTGAACACCAAATCCCCCCCCTCACTCCTTCTTCTTCCTAGCGTAGTGCTTATCGGCGAAGTCGAGGTAGCGCTGCCAGTCGTAGTCGGTCACGTCGTGTCCGCCGCGTCGGATGTGATAGCCGATGGAGCTCAATATGGGCTGCGGCTTGCTCATGGCCAGCGAGCCCGACGCATTTTCTCAGCGAAATTCAAGCGGATGATTGGCGGATTCAGGGAGCAACCGTCACGGAGACTTCGACGTTTGCTTGTTGAGCAACTTCAATCAGTTTCTGGTAGGTGACTTCCTTCACGAACGGTATTCCTTCCAAGGTCAACAAGTGCGCAAGAAACAGATGCTCCAAGCGGACTCGACCGTCCTTGATGACGATCTTGAACCCTGGGCAAGTATCGAGCATGTGCCTCGTGAACTTCGAGAAGTTCTTAAGCATTGAGCCGACGATCTCGTTGGTTTCCTGGCTGTAGTAGACCGTGACCAGGCTATCTACGCGCTCTGCGTAGAAGCAGTCCGGTTTGGCCAGGAATTCAACGCAGTCGCCATCTGGATCATACGTGACCGTCGGCTTGAAGGGAAGCGAAGGATCAGCTTGCCGCAAGACGAGCTCGGTGAAGTTCTCCTCCTCAGCCATCACAA
>JAUWKK010000081.1 GCA_030614245.1 Planctomycetota bacterium
AACATTCGCAGCGCCACTCAAGCGAGCTGCGTGTCATGTCTTGAGCCCCGTAGGGGGCGAAGCAGAATAGCCCACGGCAACGCCGTGGGGTAAGAGTCGGGGACCCTTCCTTAAGCCCTGTAAGGGCGACGTAACCATATGTACAATAAGAAGTTCACTTCCCCTCATTAACTACGAAAAGGTCAATAATGTCTTGCGGGTGACGAGCTTACGCCTCCGCGTAGCCTGCCTCGAGGCCGATCCCGTCCAGGTTGTGGGAGTCGCCCATTATGTTATCGGCGATCTTCATTCCCATATCGATGTAGTGATCGCTGCTGGTATAAATGAACGTCCCGCTGCGGCCGGAGCAGTAGAGGTTCTCGAACTGCGTCAGGTAGTCCAGCACGGTCTTTCGGTGTTCGCTGTAGCCCAGCCGATAGAGCGGATACGCCTTCTCGAGTCTCACGACGCGGCAGGCATCGACTTCCTCCGGGCGGATGAGCCGCAGCTTCGCGAGGTCGGCCACTACGGCATCGCGGAGCGCGTCGTCCGGGCTGTTCCACACGTCGTCGCCCTTCGTGGCGAACCATTCGATCACCAGCGACGTCTTACCCGGAGGCGCGAGTGGCCGGCTCCAGTTGCGGGGTTCGTGCATTCGGCCGAAACAGATATCCCCGTCGGGGAAGTACATCCAACTATCGCCCGTCACCTGCTCCCGGTCGAACGCGAGGAAGATGACTATCAAGTCACGATAGCGAAGCTGCCGGGCGGCAGCGATGACGCCGGCCGGCGCCTTGGGTCGCAGGCTCTCGACGAGGTCCAGCAGCGGAACGGTCGAGACGAGCCTGGATACGTCAATCGTCGTGCATGCGCGGCCCGATCTCACCGTCATGGCGGAAATCCGCCTGCCGTCGTGGCGCACGGCGTCGATCATCGAATCGAGCATTATCCGATGCGGCGGCCCCAGCGCGGCGGCCAGCCTGTCGGTAAGCTCGCCGAAGCCCAGCCGTGGATAGACGAAGTTCCTTATCAGGCTGCTGGGTGTGCTTTTCGCGCGGATAAGAGCCTGCTTGACGACCTCGCGGAACGACAGCCCCTTGATGCGCTGCTCGGCGAAGTCGGACGACAGCCGGTCGCAGGGGATGCCCCAGACTTTCTCGGTGTAGCCCTTGAAGTAGATATCATACAGGCCGCGGCCGAAACGCTGGACGACCCAGTGCTCGAACGTGCCGTCATTACCTTCAGCCGGGAACGCCTTCACCTTCAGATATTGCAAGAGCACCCTGGCCGACGTGGCGGCCCCCAGCGATTTCAGGGCGTTGAGCGGTGTGAGCGGATAGTCTACCATCTTGCCGTTCAGGCAGATGCGGCTTACGCGCTCGACATGGATCAGGTCTTCGGCAATGACTTCCTCGAAGAATGCCTGGACGCGCTGCTTCCTGGTATAGAAGCGGTGGCCGCCGAGGTCGAAGCGGTATGGTCCCTCCCGGACCGTGCGCGAGGCTCCCCCGATGAAGCTTTCTTTCTCGAGGACGACGACCGGCTCTGAGCCGGCTATCGCAAGCTGCCGGGCCGTAGTCAAGCCGGCCAGGCCGCCGCCGAGTATTCCGATCATTGCAGCTCCCGTCGTCAGCCCGCACTTATTCCGTGTGGAGGTATTGCGAACAAGTGATCCATTCGCCGTCGAGGCGGTCGAGGGCCCGCCGGAGAATGTCCCACGCTGCTTCACCGCAGTTCCGCGTGAGCATCCAGCGGAGCGGGGCCTTCAGGCAGGCCGCCGTCTCGGGTGGCAGGAACTCGTGCAGGTGCAGGTACAGCATCACCGGGCATCCCGGCGCCGCCCGCGGCATAATATGCAGCCCGAGCGGATGGTACAGCCGCAGGTACGTCAGGCAGAAGGGCGTGATGCCGTCGCGAAGGACGGAAACGCCGAGGCGTCCGAGCCCGTGGGCGGGGGCGGGCCATCTGCGGTTCATCAAGCTTGGGCGCACGCAGCCGGCGGAGGCATCGTACTTGTACCCGGCGTCGGCGACTTCCTCGAGCCAGCCTTGCGACGTTGCAAAGAAGGGCGCCCGAACGCCTTCGACCTCGCGGCCGAGTTCCGCCAGGATCGACCTTGACCGCTGCAGTTCATCGTGCACTTCTTCGCGCGGCACGCGGTTCAGCCGCCGGTGATTGTAGCCGTGCGATGCGATCTCGTGCTGCGGGCCGATCTCGAGCAGCATGTCGCGGCAGGATTCCACGAGCCGCCCGGTGACGAAGAACGTCGCGGCTATACGGCGCTCCTCGAGCAACCCCAGCAAACGCGGAAGGGCCTGCTCGACCCCGCGCGTTCCTGCAATCCCCCAGTCGGGCTCCATATCGACGGTGAACAAGAGCTCGTTCACGATCCCTTTCGCAAAACGTTTACGTCTATGATTTAAGGCTAAACGAAAGCCGGGCGCGAATCAAGGGCTAGCCGAGAAATGGGAGCCGGTTGCGTTGTTCGGTGCCGGTTGTGAGTGGCCCTGCAACGGACCTGCCCGCCCCCCGCCTGTGGAGGAAATGGGACCACAGCAGATGAACGCAGATAGGATGGTGTGGATGCCGAGATGGGGCACTATTCCGCCCCTTCAGGGCTGGGATTTCACTCGTCAACCTTACCCACGGCGTTGCCGTGGGCTATTCTAATTCGCCCCTGACGGGGCTGGATCCGTCCGCAGGGGCAGCATCTCTCCTTGGGGCAGGCTTTCCAGCCTGCCAGCCTTCGGCATGGCCTGCCGATTCGCAGCAGTCCTCCGCCCCGTTGGGCCTCACGGATCTTCGATCGGCGCAGCGGACGATATCTTGTGGAATCCGGCCCGCGCGGCTGCGTTGATGGCTTTGATTATCCAGCCGAAGCGGACGCGGCCCCCGGCGACTATGACTACGCCCTGCTGCGGATGAGGGGCCTTGCGGCGGAGCATCCTGAGCGTGCCGTCATTCTCGTCGAGTATGGCTGCGCCCCGGTAGCGTGTTTCGCCCAGTTCGACGAGGACATCGGGGGGATCACTGCCGGGATTCGCCGGATTGCGGCGGAGTGTGCTATCTGTCGAGTGGAGCGATGGGTTTGCTTCCCGGCTTGACGGCGGTCTCGATCGGTGCGGCGAATGATATCTTCTCGAATCCCGCCCTTGCTGAGGCGTTCAGGGCTTTCATGATCCAGTGGAACCTGATCTCGCCCTCCGCTACGATGACTACGCCCTGTTTCTCCGGATTGCCGAGCTTCTTCTGGAGCGTCACGAGGGTGTTGTCGCCTTTCTCCAGAATTCTGACGCCCCGATAATCATCTTCGCCCAGCTCGACGAGCACGTCGGGGTCATCCTTGTTGTTGCCGGTGAGGTTGCGGAGTGTGATGCGGATGTCCTCGATCTTGTCGATCTGTCCCTTCGTGGGGCCGCCTTCGGGGAGATGAGCATCGAGGCGGCCTTCGGGCACGCGAAACTTGCCGGCGAGTATGAAGAAGATCAGCAACTGAAAGACGACGTCGATCATCGGCGTGAGGTTCAGTCCTATCTCTTGTTCGGCTTGCTGCTCGGTTTTACGGAGGTCTTCGGCCATATTCGGCCTCCCTGGCTAATGTCACAGCTATGACTACAGTCTATTCTCCGTCTCGATCAGGGCCTTGGGGTTTAGCCGCGGCGAAGCTCAGTTTCCAAACCATGCTATCGACGCATGTTTTCATTATATCCTGGACGACGCTGTATTCGACGTCCCGATCAGCCCTGATGAGGATGGGTTTGTCGGATTTCTCCTTGTCACGGTCACGGTAAACTTCGGCTTCGGCCTTGAGCCGCTTGCCCAGCGCATCGAGAGTTATATTGACGCTCCTGAGTATGATCTGGCCGTCCTCCTTGACATTGATCGTCATGCGGCCCTTCGGCGGGTCCACGTCCGGCTTGGCTTGATCTGCCATTGGCAGTGCGAGCTGCGCGAAGTCCTTGGTTTGCAGGTCGGAGACCAGGATGAAGAAGATGAGAATCTGGAAGACGATGTCGATCATCGGCGTCATGTTCATTTCGGCTTTGGCGCCGACGTCTCTGGGCCTTATGGGCATAGTTCACCTCCCTTAACCGGCGGCGCGCTGTCCGGGCTTGAAGCGGCGGATGAGATCGGCTGCGATGTTGCTGCTCTCCAGCACAAGGCGCAGGACACGGTTGCGGAAGAACTGGAAAACGATCATCATCGGGATAGCCACGACCAGCCCCATGACGGTGGTCATGAGTGCCTGCGAGATGCCGGGCGCGAGATCCGTTGCGGTGGCGCCGGGTTTGCTCGCGAAAACCAGGAACGTCTGTACCATACCCCAGACGGTTCCCAGCAGGCCGAGCATAGGCGCGATGTTGGCGATCAGTGCCACGTATGATATCTTGTGATGCAGGCTCAGCGAGCTTTCTTCGCCCGCTTCGTTCATTGCTTCGAGCATCGCCTCGTAGCCGTGGTCCATCTTGGCAATGGCCGGGCCGACCATCAGGGCGAGGAAGTTTTCTTCACCTTCGCAAATGCGCGATGCTTCATCGTATTCTTCCTGATCGAAAAGGTCTTCCAGTTCGAGTACGAAGTCTGCCGGCAGCAGTTTGTCGCGCCGGATCGTAACGAAGTGCTCGATCGCCAATGCGAGGCCGGCGATCGACAGCAGGATGATGACCAGGCCAATGAGGCCCGCGGCAACTATGAGGTCGAACAACGTCATCTCGACGGTGCCCGTATCGGCTGCTTCGCCGGCATACACAAAGGCCGTGCATGCGCACATCATCCCAACGGCCATCAGGGGTATCAAGGTTATTTTCTTCACTGCAAATGCTCCTTTCCTGCCCGCCGGCAGGCGGGTCCGTGGTAACTGACGGTCTACATTATGTTTTCCCATTGCCGGGTGACCCCGGCATTCGGCACAGAGCCGAGCCTGCCCGCCACGGCGGGCCCGTGCGAGCGTGGCGGATTACTTGGGCCTGGGTATCTGCCGTGCTGCGGCAGAACCGGGATAGCGCTGTTTCAGCTCCTTCCACATCAGTTGAGCCTTTAGTTCGTTCTTGATCTGCCGGTAGCACAAACCGGCTTTCAGCAGGGCCTTGGCGTGTTCTTCCGGGGAGTCATCGAAGAGCGTGACGACGTAGAGGTAGTTGACGAGGGCTTCCATGTAGTTGTCTTTCGCATTAGCAGCCCCCATGTATGCATCTCCGAGGGCGTTGAAGCACTGTGCGAGGGCCGACCGCAGCGGCCGCAGCCCCTTCGCCCGCTCGCTCCTGGGCATGTTCTTGTAGTCGTACTTGGCCTTCCTGATGACGGCTGTAGCTGCTTTCTTGGCCTTCTCGAACTCGCCGTTGCCGATGTGTATCAGCACGTACTGAACCTTGACCTCGTAGTCTTTCGAGGGGCCGAGTTCCCTGGCCTTGATTTCGACGCTCTTGAGCTTGAGGAGCGCCTTGTCGCGTCTCTTGAGGCTCACGAGGCAGCGCACGCAGCCCATCGCGGCATTATAGTGGACTACAGGCTCGTATCTCGGCTCTCCGTCGGCTCCCGTGGCCGATTCGATTCTCTCGAACTCCTCGAGCGCCTTGTCGAATTCACTTCGCTTGAAGTACAGATCGGCAAGAGTGGTCTGCGCCTTGGCCATGTACTTGTTGTTCGGGTAATCCTTGTTGAGTTTGCTGAGTGTCTCTGCGGCGAGCTTGAGCCTGGGCGGCACCAGGCGCAGATAGCTTTCGGCGATGTGGTAGAGGCATTCGGGGCCGAGCCAGAACATCCGGACGTTGCGAGCTTTCAACGCCTCCTGGTAGTCGCGAATGGCCTCAACGTAACTATTTCCCGCTGCGAACTTCCTGCGGGCGTTGCGGAGCTCTCTCGGCGCGTCGCTGAATGTTACATAGTCGACTTCCTTCTGGGGCACTGTCTTGGCCTGCGTGCTGGTCTCATCCCTGTAGGTTACCTTGTCGATGTCCTCGCCCTCGACGCGGCATCTTGAGATGAGCTTGCCGCTCTTGAGCTTGATCATGTCGGTATAGCCCGCTGCGGAGGCAGTCCGGCAGGCCAGGATCGCTGAGATCGCGGCACAGGCGGCAAGCAGTATTCGGATTCTCATCCTCAGCTCTTTTCGTCTCATTTCTTCTCGCTGTCTTCCTTGTCAACGTATTTCTGCATCGCGTCGACTATCTTATTCATCTGTGCCATGAGTTCTTTGTCCCCGGTCTTGCCGGTGAGCTCACTAAAGAGGACGATGAACTTGCGCCTCATTTCAGGTCCGCCCATCGAGGGGCGGACTTTCTGGATGTCATCGACAACCTCGAAGGCATCCTGAGCTTTGTTCCACAGCGCATTGCTTTCGGCGAGGTCGTAAATTATCTTCCACCAATCATCTGTGCCGGGCTTGAGCTTTTGCCCCACCTCCCTGTAGAGCGCGATGGCATCTTGATACTTACCAGTGGCCTTAAAGCAGTCGGCTATTGAACGCTTGACGGCGCGGTGGACACCCGAGAGTTTACTGTAAACATTAGGTTTCTCCTTACGGATTCCATCGTAGTACGCGTCGAGTTCCCCGTAGTGCTTGAGGGCCAGTTGGTGCTTGTTGCCTGCGTCGGCCTGGAGCTTGGCGAGCACGTAGATCACGTTGCGCAGGCCGCTGTCTTCGAGGCCCTTGTCCTCCTGATCGGCTATACAGTTGCCGAGTGCCGCTATGACGTGGTCCCGTTGCGGGGGTTCTACATCCTTGAAGGCAAGCCCGGCGAGGAATTCGTAATCGCTGAAGGGCGCGCCGCCGTCTTCGATGAGCTGCAATAGATACTCTACGCACATGCGCCTGTGGTGCCTTGCCGCGGGTTTATCGTTGCGGGCCTCTGTTTCTTTCAGCTCGCGGTAGTGCATCACAATGAGGTCGCGTATGGCTTGCTTGAGGATTCGCTGGGCATCCTCCGGGTACTTCCGTATGGCTTCGACTTCCTTTTCGGCATTGGCGAAGTCCTCGTCGCCGCCAATCCTGATGAAAGCCTGGAAACGCATGAAATGGATATACGGGAAGTAATTCCGCAGGCTGTTGTAGGTTGCAGTGAAGTTGTCGGTGAGCGTGATGACCCGTCGCCGTCCGGCGTTCCGCATCGTCTCGATGGCGGCGCGGGCCTTGCTCCTGTCCTCGATTTTTCCGAGGCCGTCGGTCGGCTGCCCCAGGCGTTTGGCGGTCTTTTCGAGGATTTCGCCGATTCTGCTGCCCCGGGCCTTGGCAAGCCTGCTGTGGGCATGTTCGTAGATCGAAGGGGCGGATTCGATGCTGGCGAGGCGGAAGATGCACTTGCCCTTCAGGTCTTTCCGGCTGCTCTTCTCTTCGGGGGTTTCGCCTGGGTTCCTGCTGCAGTAGTCGAGGGCTTTCTGGAAAGCTTCTCTGCACTGAACGAGTCCCGCGGCGGCAATAATGGGCTCGGCACGCTTTGCTCGGTTGATTTTCCAGTAGCATTCGCCGATGAAGAAGAGTGCCTTGTCGTAGGCCTTGTCGCCGGGCTGTATCCTTGAAAACTCGATGACGGCTCGGGAGTAGTTCTTCTCCTTGAAGAGTCCGTATCCGATCTCGAACTGCGGGTTGCCTTCGCGTATGATGCCCCTGCGCTCGGAGTTTCGGAGTTCCCGCCGCCGAAGTTCCTTGTAGAAACTTGCATCTTCGGGCTTGGCAAGCGTTGTCAGCACTCTGATGGCGAGCCTGTCGCAATCGGCGAGGTAGCGGTGTTCCTTCGATGCCGTATCGGCTCCCCACGAGGCGGCGATCGCGGTTTCGAGGAGGCGGTCCATCTTGTAGTAGGAATACGCGAGGTAATATGCGGCCTTGTCGCGGATTTCGCTCGGGACGTTCGAGATACTGCCGAGCTGGCGATAGCCGTCGGCTGCATCGAGCCATTCCTCGTCGCGGCGCGCGATGTCGGCGACGGCTTCAAGGACGTGATAGTCGATCTGGTCGTCGAAAGCGCCCTTGCCGGCCTTCATCGCGCTGACGATCAATTTCATTGCCTTTGATTTTGACGGGCTGTTTGCTCTCAGCAGTGCCATGGCGTCCTGCATTGCCATGCCGAAGAGCCGTTCGGCCTCATCTTTCTCGTTGTTGCGAGCTTTTGCCACGGACCATTTCGAGGCCACCTCGACACGATCGGCAATGAAACGCTCTCGGTCTCCTCCCTTGGCGAGTTTGCAAGACCTTTCGGCACTTCTCAGGGCATCTCTGTAATGCCGGGCTTTCGTTGCCGGTTCCTTTTCGTGCTCGGCCATTTCCAGCAGGGCTTTCGTCTGGCCGTGGTAGCAGAGATGTCTGATGTCCGGCAATGCGGCGGCAGTTGCGGCTTTGCTTCCCTCAGCGAATCTCTTGAGGGCATCTTCGTATTTGCCCTTCTCGATGAGTATGAGGCCCCAATAGTAGCGGATGTGGGCGATGAACTGGTAGTCGCCGTAGCGGGAGGCCATGTCTGCGAACTCTTTGTCGAGTTGATCGAGGAGCTTCTGCTTGCCCTGCCCTTCGTCCTCGAACATTGCAAGCTGATACTTGCAGATGGCCTCACGAAGCCGCGACGCGCCCCACTTTCCGTCTTCCTCGTCAATCCTGTCCAGCCATTTATCCTGCGCCACTTTTTCTAATGGTGGCTCCTGGCGTTCGAGCTTGTCGACGAGGCTGCCCTGTTCCCTGTTGATCTGCTGAAACTCTTTGATGGCGTCGTTGAAGAGTTTCCTGGCTTTTCCCCTGAATGTCGCAGCCTTCTCGGGGACACTGATTCTCGGCAGAGCGGAGGCGATCACTTGGGCACGATGATGCTTGAGGAGTACCTTTTCGACGCGGAAGTCCTGGTTCTTGGCCACATTCGGATCGATCTTGCCCACGTCGGCCATGTATCTCTCGGCCCGTTCGAGGATTCCGGACCTGAGCTTGAGGTCTTCGGCGTGCGAGAGGCGGTAGAGCGTGGGGAGCTGTGCCGCCTGCATCAGAGCTCTTGACAACTGGCGGAGGCGCTCCGTGCGCGTTGCTTTGCCCTTGGCTTCGGCAACATACCTGTCGGCTACGATACCTGCGAGCTCCTGTTCGTCGCGCAGCACGAGGGCGGCCACAACCTGTGCATCGAGCGGGAGTTCTTCCTGCGCGGCGGCCTGATGCGTGCCGGCAAGGGCGGCAACGAGCAGTGTAACGGCAAGGCGGGCGACTTTGCGAGGTGCTTGCAGGTCGATCAGTTGTGTTGATTTTTTCCACATCTGCTTCCGCTGCGAGGGTTGCAGGGCATCGAGTTGAGCGAAGATGCGGCTGGAAAAACACATACAAGCGCCATCTCTGGTATCAGTAAGCAGTGAAGAATTCAGTAAGCAGTGAGCAGTGAGCAGTGAGCAGTTATCAGTAAGCAGTGAAGAACGATGATGCTGAACGAGGAAACATCTGGCGGATACCCCCATTATTCCTTGGCCACTGAAATTGGCCGCGTAGCGGCCACGGGATAAAGCCTGGGGCTTCAGCCCCAGGACTCAGTTCGCATAACATCTGTGCCCTGGAGGGGCAGGGCTCTTCTTTCCTCCGCCCCTTCAGGGCGGCTCGTTTTGTTTCGCTCATCAACTGGGGCTGAAGCCCCAGCCTACATGCCTGCGCTGCTTCGCAGCGAAGAACAACTCCACAGCCGCAGCACTGATCACCGGCCACTGAATACTGATCACCGGCCACTGAATACTGATCACCGGCC
>JAUWKK010000141.1 GCA_030614245.1 Planctomycetota bacterium
ATACTGAATACTGATCACTGGCCACTGATCACTGACTACTAATCCTGGCCGTGTTTCCCATTCTCACGATCCCTCCGGCGGCGGGCAGGGAGGCCGGCCTCCATGCGTGCCTTGGCTTTGGGCGCTATGATGGCACAGGCCGCCGCCAACGCCGTGCCCAGCACCGTGTAGATGACGATATGCACGTAATAGATCGGCACCAGCCCGGGGCCCGACCACGTCAGGGGAAGCATCTGGTCGCTGTTGAAGGCGTCATCCTTCGCTTGCACCCATATCGAGAGCCACGCGACGATCGGGCTCAAGTAGTGCCCTGTGAGGACCGTGGGATGGATCTCCGCGTTGTGGTCCAGCATGTTCACCCACATTACGTGGAAGAAGGGCCCGAACGCCAGCAGCACGATGACGAAGAATATGACGGCTCTCGTCACAACGGTGCGGGTTTTGAATGAAGAAACCAGAATACCGAGCATCGAGGCGAAATAGAGGAACACCCACGTAGAGATAGCTGTCAACCGCAGTGCGGCAAGCCCCCGCCAGAACCTCGAAGCCCTCTCCGGCCTTAAGATGTCGTCCAGCATCAGTTTGCCGACGATCACGGGAGTGAAAAGCACTATCGCGGTCATAGCCAGGTTGAAAATCGCCCCGGATACGCTCCCTACACCGAAAATGCGCAGCGGGAAGAAAATCCCTTTCAGCCATCGCATCTTCAGCCGAAGCCGCGACGACTGCGCCAGCTTATCGCAAGGGAACGCCAGCGTATGGCACAGCAGCGCGAGCGTCATTATTATGTAATAAGTCAGCATCAACGCCATCATGTCGTCGCCATCGAGCATGGAGCGGTTCTCCCACATCAGCAAGAGGAAAATCGACATCGAACCGACGAGGAAGATGGTCGTGAATATCCGCAGCGGCGTCGACCTGTTGCCAGTCGAAGGCCGAACCTGATTGACCGCCAGCAGGAACAGAAACGTGCATACGCTCGCAACACCATAGAGCGGGATCACCAACAGCCACATTACCTGGTTGAAGACGCGAATGTTGCCAAAACTGTTGGCGAACATCCGCCCCCACCCGCCATCGATGAGCTCGCCGACGAACGCGATCTCGAAGATCATCATTATGAAGCCGGCAACAATCACCACCACATACGCGATCACCGTGGACAGCTTCGAACTCTTCACCAGGGACGAACAGAAGATAGAAAAAACCGTGACTACCAGCCCCTGCACGAACAGCAGCGCGTAGCAGACGACCAGCATCAGCGGCGAGATGCCGCCATAGAGGAAACTGATGAACACCAGCGGCATAGTCGAGAGCAGGTAGACGACGATATAGCTCAGTGAAGCGACGAGTTTGCCCCAGACGATCTCGCCAGCGCTGAGGCTCGAAGTCACCAGCAGGTCGAACGTCCGCCGCTCGCGCTCTTCGGTGATTGTCGTGCAGCAGAATGCCGGCGTCACAATCAACAGCAGCCCGCTCTGCACGCCGAAGAATACCCAGTAAATGACCGTGCCGACAAGTTCCGGCTGCGTCTGAGCGGTCCCCTCGGCCGACATCCAAACGGCTATGAACAGGATGATCAGGCCGATCAGCATCATGGGGATAAGCTGCGCGAGGAAGAACCGCTTCGTGCGGAACGTGCTGCGGGCCTCCTTCACCTGGATCGGCCCGGCAAGCAGGCCCGACAATCTCAACGCTGCTGTTTTCAGTTTCGCTTTCATGCTCTCAGGCCAGCTCGCCTTTCGTCAGTTTCATGAACAGGTCCTCGAGGTTCTGTTCCTCTTCCTCGAGTCCGATCAACGGCACATGCTCGTCGACGAGCGCCTTGACCACGTGGCGGATCTCGTCGCGATTGCCGCTGAAATCTATTGTTATCCGGTTCGCATCGCTCGTGGCCGAAACCACCAGCGGATGATGCTGCGCGATGCGCATCGCGCGGGCCGTCTCGGGATACCCCGAGCCGCCGTCATCATCGCCCGATTGCTCCTCGTATATCGTCAGGATCACTCGGTTGCCCTTCTGCAGGCTCCGCTTGATCTCGTCGACCGGCCCACTCGCCACGAGCAAGCCGTGCTCGATTATCCCCACGCAATTGCAGATGTCCGAAAGCTCGGTGAGGATGTGCGACGAGATGAATATCGTCTTGCCCATGTCGGCGAGCTCTTTGAGCAGTTCGCGGAACTCGATCCGCGCGCGCGGGTCGAGCCCCGATGCCGGCTCGTCAAGAATCAGCACCTTCGGGTCGTGGACGAGCGTCTTCGCCAGGCACAGCCGCTGGCGCATACCCTTCGAGAGCGCCGAGACGAACTTGCCGCGCATTCCGTCCAGGTCCGTCAACTCCATCACCGCCTCGACCATCTTCACCCGCCGGCGCCGCTCGATCTTGTATGCCGCAGCGAAGAAATCGAGGTACTCCCACACGGTGATGCCCTTGTAGACATCGAAGAAATCGGGCATGAAGCCGATGACCTTGCGGACGCGGGCGGGGAAGTTCTCCACGCAGTGGCCATCGATGCGCGCGCTGCCATTGGTGGGGTTCAGCAGGGTCGCCAGCATACGGATCGTGGTCGTCTTGCCGGCGCCGTTCGGGCCGATGAACCCGAATACGTCGCCCTCGGCCACGTCGAACGATATGCCGTCAACGGCACGGTTGCGCCCGAAGAGCTTCGTCAACCCTCTGACCTCGATCATCATCTGTCCGCTCCCGGCATCCGCGCGACTACATAGCTCGCTTCGTTGGTGGTTCGCACCCAAACCGTGCCGACGTCGGGCGGCGAGGGGTCATGGTCGATCCGGGCAAGGACGAAGTTGCCCTGGATGTCCTTGATCGCCATCTGTAGCACGCGGCGTCCGGCCTTCGGCTGGAAGGCTGCTCTCTCTTCAAACTTGCTCGAATACGGATGACGGCCGCTCTGCTTCGCCGCCGTTGCCGATTGGGACGGAGGAACGTCGCCGACCGCGAACCAAAGCCGGTTGCCGGTCGCGCGCTCCGTGCAGCATACGTGAGCATCTCGGAGGTGGAACTTCGTTCCGTTCGTGATCTTCAGCCCGTCGGGCGTATCTTCGAACGCGATGGCCCCCGCATCGTCGATGAAGCCTTCAGATGCGAAGTAATCCGTGCTCCACATCGACATGTGATGATCCGCCAGCACCACGTTGCCGTTGTAGAGACACGTCATCCGCGTCCTGTCTTGACGGCCTGCACCGAAGGGCACCACGGCCGAACGGGACGGGTTCGAGATCGTATACGTGCGCGGCGCCGACGAGAAAATGCTGAAGAACGTGCGCTGATACGCCCGGCCGGTGCCGGGGATCAGCTCTATCAGGCTCACCTTCTGAATCTTCGATACGACGCCCTTCGATATGTACCCCGTCACGAAGATGATACCTACGTAGGCCGTTACGATCAAGGCGAGCGCCAGCGGCAGATAAGCCATGAGCCTCTTGCGCCGCAGCACGATGAAGTTGCCCGGCCCGGCTATGAGTATATAGAAGCAGATCAGGCCGGCGATCAGGGCAAGGGACGGTATCTTCGCGACCGCCAGCAGCTTGGCCAGATTCGCACTGTACCGAGGTGAATAGTAGCCGTCACTACCCTGGGGCAACACGTGTCGGTGGGGGTTCGCCCTGACCAGGCCCGGCTCTTTACTCTGGCCGGACCTGTTCTTCTGGCCGATTATTCCCTGCCACATCCCCTTTATCTTCGACCAGTCCGCCACCGCCTTTTCGCTCAGATCGATCGAGAGCACCGTCACCCCACCCAGGCCGCAAGGGACACGCCCTGCCAGGCGCGTCCTGCGGCTGCTGTTGGGCGGCCACGGCTTGGCGCCAGGGATATCCAGCGTGTAGAAGCACACCTTCGCATTCCGGCCGACTATTCCGCCACGGAAGAGGTCCTTCTCGATGCCGTCGATCTTCACCAGCCGACGGATGAACTCGTGCCTGAGCCACTTTTCGTTGCTCCCGGGAGACAGGACTATCTCTCCGCCTTTGTGAACCCAGTTCACCAGCGCCTCACGCTCCGCCTCCGTGAACTCGTTGATGGCACAATCATTCAGCACGACCATGTCGCAGCAGTGATAGCCGACGAAATGATCCGGCAGCGGCTCTACGATATTCGCCCGATCGATCATTTTCACGGCGATGCCCTGCCGGCCCCATCTCTCCGAGCCTTTCACAAACGGGCTGGCTTCGCCAAGCGGCATCTTCTTCAGCCCTTCCAGCGCGTTGTCGGCGCGCGCGATGCCGAGCACGAACACCGAAATCTGCTGAGGCCATTGATACCTCTCTTCCTTCGTGGCGAGCAGCTCGCCGTTACGGTACAGCAGCACCTTGCCCCAGCCCCAGCCTCGATCCTGGTACTGATACAGGATGTAATTCCGCGGCCGCTTGCCACGCGGGAGGACCACCGAACGCCGGGCCTCGCTCTGCGTCCGCCTGCCCGTCAGGACGATGTCCAGTGCGAGTTCCGAATTGCTTTCGTTTGTCAGTGTCACGAGAATCGGCACCCAGCCGCTGCCGGAGCGACGGTCGCCCAGCAGCGGACGGACACCGACTGATACCGGGTATTCGCCCGCATACAGCCACCCCGCACACAGCAGCAGCACAACAGAAGCAACTTTCAATCTCGGCAACCTCGGTCTCCTCTAAGGCCGCGCCCCTGCCGCCGGCAGAAGCTTCAACCAGAACGCCGCCGTCAGGCCGAACACCGGCCCGCCTGCCGGCGAACTGCCGCTGCCGCGGATTGAACCGCCCTCAGCCCACAAGCCCATCACGAACGGTGAAAGCTCTCGCGTAACTGCATTCACCAATGCCCGCTGCTTATCGCCACGAACTAACACCCGGCCCAATAGAGCAGGCTCTGCATACGCGACAACCGCCGAACGCCTCGGCAGCGACGCCACCGCCTGCTTGAAGCGTCTATTATCCGACAGCCTCTCATCCGCGTCAATTATAGAATACACCGTTTCATGTACAGATGCCAGCAGGAAACAATCTTTCGCGATTGCAAAACCCGGCCGTACCGACCGACCGGGCACAACAATCGAGTACACATCGACGTCCCCATGCCGTTTCATCTCGATCCTGACGCCCTTGCCCAGGCGGGATTGAGACATTAGCAGCTGTTTCAGCTCCTCTTGCAGCCGAGCGGCATCGCGAACCTGCGCGCCGAAGACCAGCTTCTCGCGCCAATCGCCGCCGTTCAACCACGCGACGAAGTACTCGCCGCCGAGCGCCTCGAGCCCCTTGCGAGGCAGATTGATGCCAAACGGCGTCCGCATCTGCTCGGCTCCATCGGCGCGCCGTTCAACGGCCCAACCGCGGTCGACATCTTCCGCGTTCCGCGATAGTATCTCCCACATTTCAGCGCCGTCGCGCAGCCGCCCGCCCGCAACTGCTATAATATCCGACGGCAGGACGTCCGCCCAGCGCGGCACCGCGTGCCGCTCGGATCCGCGCACCGAGCTCTCCAGCAGCCGCAGCAGACCCGCCCGACCGCAAGGCGTGTCGATTACCACCTTATCGCGAAACAAGCCGCCGTCGAGACGGCTGCATGCCATGACGGCCTCGATTGACCGAATCCCCGCCCCGGCTGCCAACTTCCACGGACCATCGGCCGAACGCCATTGTTTCTCGTTGGCGTCCAACAGCTTCCGCACGTTGAGGAACACCTGCACGCCGGCACCAGCAGCGGCGGCGTCACGGCAACGCTTGTATGCCGGGACTTCTGCTAGCGTCCGGGTGGGCGCGCACGCGGCTTCAACCGCCCGGCTGCGGCCCATCAGCAGCGCGCGGTCTGCTATACAGTAGCTCAGCGGCACGCTGCCATCCGGCTGCACGACAGACCGGACCGTCCGGCCCGCAAACTGGCCTGACTCTATCTTGAACGTCGGATTACGCCTGATGA
The DNA here is from genome assembly GCA_030614245.1 of Planctomycetota bacterium. GTDB lineage: Bacteria > Planctomycetota > PUPC01 > JABMSA01 > JAUWKK01 > JAUWKK01. Next base: position 5,909 of record JAUWKK010000141.1, read on the forward strand.
GCGCCGGCTCGATGGTCTTGCTAAGAAGCTCCTTCAGGCCATTCTCACGCGCGTCAGGCGGCGGGTCGATCACCACCACCCACGGCACTGCGCCGCTATGCCGGGGCAGATCGATCACCGCCAGCGTCGCGCGCGCGGCATACGTACGCACAAATTCGCCGAGATCAATCCCCGCGTGCGACCTGGCCGTGCCGACAGCTATCGCTTCAGCGAAACCCAACCACGATTTCGCCGCCGGATCGGCCTCGACCGCCCGAAGCAATTCGCTCCCGCTCAGCGCCTGCCAGAACTCCGCAGGACGCTGCAATTGCACCGCCAGCAGCGTCTCCGCAGGCATTAACCCGTCAGGGGCTGCCCGCTCGGCGCATAAAGCCACACCACCGATGCAGCACAATGCGGCCAATACTGCCGGCTGTATCTTCAACCGTCACCGTCCTCGAACGTGGAGCGCGATTAAATCGGGCGGGTACTCAATAGACATCCTCGGGATCAAACACACGTTCGTCGCGGATGACGAACGAATCGTGAGCCGGATCATACACGCGATAATAGCAGGAGCGATATCCCGCGTGGCAGGCGGCCACCTTCTGCTCGACGGTTATTGCCAGCGAATTGCCGTCGCAATCTATCGCTATCTCCTTCACCTTCTGCGTGTGGCCTGATGTCTCGCCCTTGAGCATCAGCCTGCCCTTCGAACGCCGGAACACATGCACCATTCCCGTCTCGAGCGTCTTCTGGACTGCCTCGCGGTTCATATAGCACAGCGTCAGCGGCCGGTTATTCACAGAATCCACAATCATCGCCGGGATCAGGCCTGCCTCGTCGAAATTCAGAACGTCTATCAGCTTCATCAACACATCCATTCGCTTGATTGAACTTCAGATATTCTATCGCCGGTGGAAGATCAAGTCAACATGTGCCGCGGATGGCCGGCCTCGTCAATCGTCGTGTTGATACTCTCCCACGGCAACCCAACAGCCACCGTCTGTACATACCGCCCTCTCGGGCAGGCCGGCTCCCCGGGAATCGTCCTGCGAAACTGCCCGGCAGACTCGCTCACACCCCACGATGCCCAAAACCGCCAGTATTAAACCGTTTCACCAAACCCCAAAGCACCGACAGCACACGCGATGCGGAATTGGTGCGCTCAAATAGAGTCTGTATCCAAATCGTGGGGTATGCTGGACAACCGTGCTCCAGAGGCAATGGATGTCTTCAACCAGAATCGAGCGCAAGCTGATTCCTGGCCGCGTAGCGGCCAAGGGATAAAGCCTGGGGCTTCACCCCCAGGAATCAGACAGTATAATAGCTGTGCCCTGAAGGGGC
>JAUWKK010000409.1 GCA_030614245.1 Planctomycetota bacterium
AAGCCCCAGCCTATATGCCCCCCGGCTCTCAGCGGCTCCGCAGCGAAGAGAGGGGGCCTCTCCCGGGCGTACCGGAGGGTGACGCTCACATTCGCGGCACATAAGATACCCCACGATATGGATACAGACTCATGGCGATGAACTGTGACGGGACTCTTCCAGTGGGACGAAAGCGAGCGCACGGCCCGGCTGGAGAACGACCGATGGTCACAGATTACTCGGACGCTGCCGGCAAATCTCTGCAAATATGTTGGAGGAGACGGTTTTTCCGATACCAAATAGGTGTTTTCTCCGTTAAAATAAGTGAGCGTTAGCCTGGTACCTCAGGGCGGGATTTGGCAAGAGGAAGAGACGTTGGCTACGGAACAGGAATTGCAGCTCCTCCGGCGGGCCGTTGAGCGAGGTCTTGCAACCCAGGACCAAGCCGATTCTCTGCTGGCCGACATCGAGGCGATCGAGGCCCTCGGCACGACGGTCGACGTCGCTGAGCTGATGATTAAGAAGCAGCTCTGCACAAAGCACCAGCTCGATATGCTGCTGGCTGAGCCGAAGCCGTTAAGTCCCGAAACTGTCGCACCACCGAAACCGGCCGAACCGAAGCCTCCCGAGCCAATGCCGGCAGCCGACGGCGCTCAGGGGACAGTGGGCGGGTTCCAGATCATAAGCCGCGTCGGCCGCGGCGGCATGGGGGTCGTCTTCAAGGCCACGCAGCTCTCAATGGACCGCACAGTGGCGCTCAAGATACTTGCTCCGAAACTGGTGAAGAATAAGACGTACGTTGAGCGTTTCCTTCGCGAGGCGCGCTCGGCAGCCAAGTTGTCCCATCCGAACATCGTCGGTGGTATCGACGCCGGCCACGACAAGGGCTATTACTATCTTGCGATGCAGTTCGTCGACGGCGAGTCGCTCGGCAAGCAGCTCCAGCGCGAGGGTGTCATGGACGAGCCGGCGGCGCTGAAGATCGCCCTGCAGATCGCGTCGGCACTGGAATACGTCCACGAGACGGGCGGCTTCGTCCATCGCGACGTCAAGCCCGACAATATACTCATTACGAAGGACGGTACAGCCAAGCTGGCCGACCTCGGCCTGGCGAAGTCGACCGAAGACGATGCCGCAATGACGCGCATCGGCTCGGCCATCGGCACGCCGGAGTACCTCTCGCCCGAGCAGGCTCGCGGTGAAGCGTCGATAGATACGAGATCGGACATCTACTCGCTTGGGGCAACGCTCTACCATATGCTCGCCGGAGCGCCGCCGTTCAGCGGGCCCACGCCCAGCGTCATTCTCTCGAAGCATGTCAACGAGGCGCCCATCCCGCCGCGCCGGAAGAACCCGAAGGTTTCGCTCGCTGCCGATGCCATCATCATGAAGATGCTCGAGAAGGACCGGGACAGGCGCTACAAGTCGCCGACCGAGTTGATCGCGGACCTAGAGTGCGCTATCGGGGGCAAGGAACTCGTGCACGCCAGAAGGCTGCACCTGCATACGGCCGGCTCTGATTCCCGCATTTCTGAGCGGATAGCCCATCGTTCAAAGCAGAAGGACAGCACGCCGTACATCATTGGAGGCGTCGTCGCTGCTGTCGCGGCGGCCGTCATCATTGGCGGCATCATCATCCTCCCGCGGAGGCCTCCGGGTGGCACCGGAGCGAATGACAAGCCGACCGGGCCGGACCAGGCCGAAGTGCAGGCGCTGCAGCTCGAAGCCAATGCAACTGAGGCGCTCGATGCCGCACAGGCCAGGGCATCCGCCGACGCGAACGATTTCAAGAAGATCGTCGAGCGCTTCCAGGATATCGCAGCCGCGTACCCGTCCACCAGGGCCGGCAAGGCAGCCGACATCCTCGTGAATACCTGGCGAACGAAATGGCTCGACGCGGCCGATGCCAGGTTCCAGATGACCAGGGCGGAGGCCCGCGGCCTGATCGACAAGAAGCGGTTCGGCGCGGCTGTCAAGCTGATCGAGACGTTCCCTGAGGGGCTTCTGACCAAGCAGGTTCAACAGAAGCAGAAGACCGCCATCGCCGAGATCGAGAAGCAGGCCGATGCCGCCTGCGATGAAATCCAGGCGAAGGCGCGTGGACTCGCCGACAAGGGCGAATACGATGAGGCGATCAACGCCCTCAATGTGGCTTCGCAAATGGGCATGGAGAAGATCACCCAGCAGGCCCAGACCCTCATCGACGGTATGCGCGCGCGCCGTCAGGCGGAAGCAGAGAAGGCGGCGCAGGCCGCCATCAAGCTGCTCGCCAAACGGGACGACTCGCTGCTGGGGCCGCTCAGTTCACGCGAATACGCCACTGCCTCGGAACTTGTCCGTAAAGCCTCAGCCGACGATGCCTATGAAGCAGTCAGAAAGGAACTCGATGGCCGCGCCGCACTTACGGGGGCCCTCGAAGCATTCTGGAAGATGGCGAACGAAGGCGCTCGTAAGCTCATCGGCAGCAACGAGGTCGTCGAGGGCCAGACGGGCAAAGTCGTCGACATCAAGGATGGCCGCATCTTCGTCGATATGGGCGCGATACAGGTGCCCGTCAACATGAGAACGGTGACCGCAAGAAGGCTGTCGCTACTGGCGGGCCATGCTTGCAAGGCCAATT
>JAUWKK010000373.1 GCA_030614245.1 Planctomycetota bacterium
GCTTCGCGAAGCTCGACCTCCACACCCCCGATCCGGAGTGCTCCCGGGTCCGCGCGGAGCTTTACGGGGAATGGGCGGGGAAGAAGAGGCCCGTGCCACCCGAAAGAGCTCACTGGCGGGGGGGAGCCGTCAGCGCTGCTTGGGCAGGAGCACGCGTATCGCTCCGGCGATCAGGCGGAACGTCTTCGGCAGTCGGCCCGCGTTATCGCCGTCGACCTGGACGGGGATATCATCGGCATCGGCAGTCACGCGCACCTCTCGGCCCTGTATGAACTTCACGTCACGGAGGCGCTGGGCCGAGCGCATCAGGCCGCCCCAGGCGAACTTGACCATGTGCCAGCGGCTGCGTCTCTGGAATGCGACGACGTCGAAAAGGCCGTCTGTGATGGACGCATTGGGGGTGAAGCTCATCGGGCCGCCATAGGCGGCGGTATTGCTGATAACTGCGCCGCACGCGTCGTCGGTCAGCAGTTGTCCGTCGACTTCGATGCGTATCGGATCGAAGCTGTATCGAAACAGCGTGCGCAGGATGGGGCCGGTGTAGTTGATCATGTGTATCGGCCCGGTGCGCATGGCGGTCAGCTCGCGGACGGCGAGTGACAGGAAGAATCTCTCATCCGCCTGGCCTACATCGACGGACAGCACCTGGCCGTTTGCGAAAACGTCCAGCAGCGTCTGCACGTCGCTTTTCAGACCGGTCTCGCGGCAGAAGACGTTACTCGTGCCCGTGGGGAATATCGTCAGGGCGGCATCCTTGCCGACCAGCCCGTTGACAACTTCGTTCACCGTCCCGTCGCCGCCCATAGCGAGGACAATATCCGGCAGCGGGTCAAGCGCCTCGACCACACGCTTGCCGTCGCCGGTCTGCCGCGTCTGGTATACGTCCGTCTCGCAGCCGAGTTTCTTCAATCCGGCCTGGAGTTCAGGCAGGACTCGCAACGCCAGCCCGCGGCCGGAGATCGGGTTCAAGATGACTTGCACCTTGCCGCGCACGGGATAGTTCTCCATGACACCCCGGCAATCTTGACTATTAGAATGATATCGCCAAGGCCCGCGCATTGCACGAGTATTACCGGCGGTTGATGCCGGAAATTGCTTTCTTCCGCCTGTTTACTATTGTCGGCGGCTCCGTCGTGTGATAGAATCGTATCATGGAAACAAGCGCAGGATCCCGCCGCATCCGATGGATATTCATCGCCGTCGTGTGGCTCCTGGCCCTCGGAGGAGCCCTCGCAGTGCTCTGGAGCCGCATCTTCCCCGTGGAGCAGCCGGAGATGCTGCTGGGCGATGAATACCGCAACGAGCAGCTCAAGTTCTCCATCAGCCCGCCCGCCCGGTGGCGGCGTTCTGAGATGGCCGACGACCTGAAGAAACTCCTCGGCGTCGAGAAATCGCTTCTGACGCTGTACTTCACCGGCCCAAATCCCGGCGACGGACTCACGCTCCTGGTCTACGAATCGGACCAGTCGCTGGATGATTTCGCCGCCAGAACGCTTGCCCGCATCCCGGCGGCGGCAAGGGCCGGCTGCAACCAGAAGTTCTTCGACCTCAACGGAATGCCCGCCTGGGGATGCGAATGGACACTCGAGGGAGATGTCGTCCTGCATCGTTTTGATGTGCTCGTGCGACACGGCGGCCGGCACGTTTGGCTCAGTTATGCCGCCGTCGAGACGAGCTACAGCCGGCAGCGCGACGCCATCGCCGAGAGCTTGAGTTCGCTGAGTTTCTGGTGAGGCGGCTTGCTTCCGGTCAATCTCCGCCGCGGCGGCAGAGGCCCATCTTTACTGCTTGGTGCGGCCCCGTAACACCGAAATCAATACAGACATCCGAAACGCAGCAGGCAAGATTACCGACTGTAATACGGTAGCACTAATTTTGCTATCGAAACCTCTCCTGAACTGTTTTCCAAACACTTACGCGACAGAGCTTTTCCCCACATAAGGAGAAACACACTTGCAGGGAGCTTACCCTTACTTCTGTTCTTACTGTACAGTTCTGGTCAGAGTATGGTCGGTATAGCGAAGAAACTTCCAGGTATCGGTTCGAAATGGAGAAGCGAGAAGACCTTCTTTGTTGTAAAGGCTGGCACGGACAGGATTCATCGAGAATGCGTAACGGACCGCGACTGGTTTTTCTACTTTGGCGGAAGATACTATGACTTTATTGTTCTTGATGACCGCATCGGCCCAGTACCATTTCTGGTCTGCTCCTGCGATGGCAAAGCCGTCGAGTTTGTCTACCGGTTTTGGCATTTCAGTACTTTGGGGGCTGGACTTCCTGGCCGCCATAAGCCCGCCGCCGACATGATCGAAGGTCAGCTCGATTGTCTTGCCGACAGCCTTCATCGATTTGTATATCGGGCCGTTGTAGACGAGGTCTTTCTTGCCATAGTCTTTTGCCAAAGCCCAGAGCGCGAGCCGCTTGCCCACGTCGTATTTGTTTCGCGGATGGATGTTACCTCCTTCGCCGATATCGATGATGACGGCCATGCCGGTGTTCTTGATGCTTGCAGCGGCTTTGCTTTGCGCTTCGCGGACTCTGGCCCAACCGTCTCCACCCTTGGGGTCATTGTTCGGAGATTGGTAATTGGCCAACTGAACGAAATAGAACGGGAAATCGCCTTGCTTCCACACTTCACGCCATCCGTTGATCAGGGCGCGCATTTTATGAACGTAAGAGTCACCTTCATTTCCGTTCGATTCGGCTTGATACCAGATGACGCCGCGAATGGCATACGGTTTCACGCCACAGACCATTCCGTGGTACAGTGTCGATGGGAGGTCCAGCCGCCAATACGGAAATGGAGTGGTGAGTTTCTTTACATCGAGTTCTTTCACTTGGGCAAAGCCTTCAGGCGGAATAAACGGTTCGATGCGTTGTCCGCCCCAACTGGCGTCGATGATCCCGACCGGAATGCCAAGTTCCTTTCGTTACCTCCCTGCATGCAAAGTTCTGTTCTGGCCCGGGGGTTAGCCTTTGGCCAGGCTGGATTGGCCAGATGATCTGCATCAGCTTACCCTGGCGCACTCATTGTTAACTCTCCTTAA
>JAUWKK010000041.1 GCA_030614245.1 Planctomycetota bacterium
CAGCATCTACCCGATGGAGACCGTCCGTGAGATAGCCGCAGTCGCACACGAGGCGGGCATCCCTATGCATCTCGCCGGCGCCCGGCTGTTCAATGCGTGCGTCGCTGCCGGCATCGAGCCCCCGGAATACACGCGGCATTTTAATTCGGTGATGCAGTGCTTCTCGAAGGGCCTGGGGGCGCCCGTCGGCTCGATAATAGCCGGCGACGGGGATTTCATCGAGCGCTGCCGCTTCTTCCGAGGACAGTTCGGCGCGGCGATGCCGCAAGCCGGGATAATCGCGGCCGGAGCGATCTACGCACTAGAGAACAACGTCGTCCGGCTCGCCGAAGACCACGCTCACGCCGCTATGCTGGCCGACGCGCTCACCGCACTCGGAGTGCCAGTGATGCCGTGCGAGACGAACATAGTATTCTTCACCGTCCCGGACGCAGCAGCCACCGTTGAGGATCTGCGCAACGAAGGAGTACTTGTAAGTGCGATGTCTGACACCAGCATTCGAGCCGTCACGAACCTGAGCGTCGACCGCCCGATGACCGACCGCACAATCGAGGTGCTCAAGAAACTGCTGGGCTGAACCCAGCAGGTAGTGAGAAGAAGTAGGAATACCAATGCAACCCGACCTGCGCTGCTATTATCATCCTGACCGCGAGGCCGGCGGGCAGTGCGACCGCTGCGGCGATTACCTGTGCGTACAGTGCGTGCGGGAGCATGAGGAGCTGCAAGGCTGCCCAACGTGCCTGTCGTACCTGACGCGCCCCGAACTGCCCAAGCTCATCCGGTACGCCTGCCTGCTCAACCTGGTGGCGATTGTTGTAGTGATCCCCTGGCTGATGATGGGCATGTTTGGGCGTATGATGCTGGATATGCTTGTGGCGCTGGAGGTGCCGATCGTCTTCTCGTCCATCGTCCTGGCGATGGCCGGATGGAGCGAGAAACGCGACGCCGCCGGGAAGCTGCAAGTGTCTGTATTGTTGCTCTCGTGCTTGCCGCCGATCTTCTTTTTCGGCTGCTTGCTCGACGGCACATGGGGCCCTCCCGACGGGGAGATATCGGTCCTCGCTTGGCTTGCGGCGGGAGCGCTCTTCTTGGTCTCATTCATATTCTGGCTGTGGGCTGTCATCGAAGGCGTGAAGCCGTTGTGGGCGGTGATAGTCTCGTTGGCCACGATGCTCGCATGGCCGGCGTTGCTCGGTTTTGTTGCGTATGTGTTCTTCTTCGTGTTGCCGTTCATGTAGCCGCTGTGATGGAACGGTCACCAAGCGGCGCTGCTGAGATTCTGCGTTCATGTCATGCTGAGCTCTGAGCGAAGCATCTTTTCGCCTTCAAACGCTGTCTCGGTAAAGATTCTTCGTCGCTACGCTCCTCAGAATGACATGAAAACAACATTCCGCTCGCAGCAGAATGTTCAGCATATATCGCTCCTGTTATTATCTGCGTTCATCTGCGTTCATCTGTCGTTCCGTCAATGTCCGAACGGACCAACCGGCTCGCGCATGCTTTCCGCCCTTGATTGAGCGCGGGGGATTTGGTAGAATCAAGTTGCAGGCGATACTCTGCCTGCAGGGCGCATCGAAAGATGTGTGCGGCCCGATCGCAGTCATCCCTGGGATATATTCGTAATTTGTTACTGCAAAAGGTGTTACGAAATGAGAAAACGTGAACTGGTATGGATAATCATCTCCGCAATGCTGCTCTATCTGCTGGCAGAGGGGCGGGTGACGGCGAAACAGGACGGGCTATACTCCGAGTACGAGACGATGACCACGATCATCGACCGTGTCCTCGATTCCTACGTCGAGGAGGTCGAGCCCAAGAGGTTATTCTACGGCGCTTACGACGGAATGCTGGCGACGCTGGACCCGTACAGCAGCTTCCTGCCGCCCCAGGACAAGGAGGATCTGGAAGTCGACACCGTCGGCCAGTTCGGAGGCGTCGGCATCGAGATCACTGTTGACGAGCGGAAAGTGCTGACCGTCGAGACGCCGCTCGAGGGCACTCCGGCATTCTTCGCCGGGGTCAGGCCGGGCGACAAGATCGTCGAGATCGAGGGCGAATCCACGAGGGCCGACCCGAGCAAGACCCGCTACGAGATACTCCGCGATGCCGTCAAGAAGCTTCGCGGCCCCAAGGGCACGAAAGTGCGGTTTCGCGTATTCCACGTCGATACGCGAAACTACGAGGACATCACCATCACACGCGACATAATCAAAGTCAACAGCATCGTCAGCAGGAAGATGGTCGACGAAGACGCCGGCATCGGCTACATCCGCTTGAGCAAATTCCAGCAGAAAACAGCGGGCGAACTCGACAAAACCGTGAAGGAACTCCTCGATCGAGGCATGAAATCGCTCATCGTGGACCTGCGGTTCAATCCCGGTGGCTTGCTCGATACTTCGGTCGAGGTCTCAAACCGTTTCATCGAGAAGGGCAAAATCGTCTCGACAAGGGGCCGGACGGCCAAATCCGAACGGGTCTTCAAGGCCAAGCCGGGCCTCGCGTATGACGACTTCCCGCTGGCAGTGCTGATCTCCCCGCGCAGTGCAAGCGCATCGGAGATCTTCGCCGGATGCGTGCAGGACCACAAACGCGGCATCATCATAGGCGAGCGCAGCTTCGGCAAAGGCTCGGTGCAGACCGTCATCCCGCTGGAAGGGGGCAGATCGGCCATAAAGCTAACTACTGCAAAGTATTACACGCCATCGGGCCGCTGCATACATCGTACACCCGAGGCCACCGAGAAGGGCGAGTGGGGTATACATCCCGACATCGAGGTCAAGATATCCTTCCAGGAAACGCTCGATCTCATCGATAGCTGGCGCAAGGAGCATCTCATCCAGACCCCTCCGAAAGACGGCGAGGAAGCGAAGGACCCCGAGACCGACGAGAAGGCCGAGAAGAAAGACGAGCCTCCGAAGTCGAACCGCGACCAGATGGACGATCTCTTGGGCCCGGCAGGTGCGCAAGATGCCGGTAAAACCGGTGAAGATGCCAGGAAAGGCCCGTTCGTTGACCGCCAGCTCGAGGCCGCCGTCTCGGTGCTCAAGGGAGTAATGCTCGACAGGACGCGGCTGGGGAAATGATCGCCGCACAATGATGATTAAGGCCGGAAACGCTGCGAGACATCTCCCTTGCTTATCCTGGGCATAGAAAGCTCCTGCGACGAGACCGCCGCCGCTGTCGTGGAGGACGGTCGGCGGATCATGTCGAACGTGATCGCTTCACAGCAGCATCTGCATCGCAAATACGGCGGGGTAGTGCCCGAGATCGCCTGCCGCGCACATGTCGAGGCGATCGTCGCCACACTCGATGAGGCGCTCGCCGAGGCCGATGTTACGCTCGATGACCTCGACGCCGTCGCCGTGGCGAACCGTCCCGGCCTGATCGGCGCCCTTCTCATCGGCCTGACGGCCGCGAAGTCTATAGCATGGGCCAGAGAGCTTCCGCTGGCGGCTGTGAGCCACATTCATGCCCACCTCTACGCGAATATCCTGAACGAGCCGGGGCTGCCGATGCCCTTCGTCGGGCTTATAGCGTCAGGCGGGCATACCAGCATAGCAATCTGCCGAAGCGTAATGGATATGGACATCATAGGCTCGACGACCGACGACGCTGCTGGCGAGGCATTCGATAAAGTCGCGAAGATACTGGAGTTAGGCTATCCCGGCGGGCCGATAATCGACCGCTTGGCCCGCGACGGCGATCCGAATGCATTCAACCTGCCGCGGACATATCTCGAACCCGGTTCCCTCGATTTCAGCTTCAGCGGCATCAAGACGGCGGTGCTTTACGCCTGGCGCGGCCAGCCGGGCAGGATGCGCGGCACCGACGGCCACAAAGGCGCCGCTTCGCCCGAGGCCGTTCCCGACATGGCCGCGAGCTTCCAGGAGGCTGTCGTACAGGTGCTCGTCGACAAGACTCTCGACGCCGCTGGACGTCATGGCGTATCGCACGTGGCAATCGGCGGCGGCGTGGCGTGCAATTCGCGATTGCGAGAAGTCTTGACACAGAAGGCCAAAACTGAGAACATCACCGTTCACGTGCCCCCGCCGGCATTGTGCACCGACAACGCGGCGATGGTCGCCGGTTTGGCATATCATTACGTCAATTCCGGCTTGACCGCACCGCTGGATGTCGATGCCTTCTCGCGGCTGTGACGTCGTAACTGCCTGGTACAGCCATAGATAGGCATAGCAAGTCGCAATGGATATCAACAAGATCAAAGAGCTTCTTGAATCGGTAAGGTCCGGCGAAACGGACATCGGCGATGCAGTCGAAGCTCTGCGGAAACTGCCGTTCGATGATTTGGGCTTTGCGAAGGTAGACACGCACCGCCACTTGCGCTGCGGCTTTCCAGAGGTGATTTTCGGCCAGGGGAAGACGCCCGAGCAGGTACTGCAGATAGCAAAGCAAATAATCGATTCGGGCAGCCCATTGATGGCTACCCGCGTCAGCCAGGAACAGATCGATCTGCTGCATTCCGAGATCCCCGGCCTTGACGTGCATGAGGTTGCCAGGATAGTCAGCCTCGGCCTCCCCCAGGGCGAGCCGAAGGGCGGTACGATCCTCGTCGTCTCGGCCGGCACGTCGGATATGCCCGTCGCCGAAGAGGCCCGCGTCACGGCCGAACTCATGGGCAACAGGGTCGAGAGCGTCTACGACGCCGGTGTGGCGGGCATCCACCGGCTGCTCGAGCGGACGGACGCGATCCAGCAGGCGAATGTCATCGTCGTAGTGGCGGGAATGGAAGGAGCTCTCGCGAGCGTGGTGGGCGGGCTCTCGCATCGCCCGGTAATCGCCGTGCCAACGAGCGTCGGGTACGGCGCGTCGTTCGGCGGCCTCGCCCCGATGCTGACGATGCTCAATAGTTGCGCCTCCGGCGTCTCGGTAGTGAATATCGACAACGGCTTCGGCGCCGGATATATCGCATCATTGATAAATCAGACGGCGGTGCAGCGATGACAACCCTGCCTCAATTGCCGCCCCGGCCGGTTGACGGCCACAAGGGCGACTTCGGCCGCGTGCTCGTGGTGGCCGGCCGCCGTGGGATGATCGGCGCGGCGGAATTGTGCTCGAGGGCCGCTCTAAAGACCGGTTCCGGGCTGGTTCTTGCAGTTACGCCCGAAGAATGCTATCCTATCCTCGCGGCCAAGCTGACGTGCGGTATGACAATGCCGGCGCCGCAGACGCCGACAGGCGGCTTCGCCCTCGGCGCGTGGCGGCAGATCGCTGATATTGCCGAAGGGTTCGATGTAATCGCGCTCGGCCCCGGCTTCGGACGCCATCCCTCGACGCAGGCGCTTGCTGTGCGCCTGATCGAGGAGATCGACCGCCCGATGGTGATCGACGCCGACGCGTTGTTCGCCGTCGCCACCGAACCTGGTCACTTGAACCTTGCTCGCGCCATCATCACCCCGCATCCTGGCGAGATGGCACGGCTGACGGGCAAGACGACCGCGGAAGTGCAGAAGTCACGGGAACTTACAGCATCGGAAGTTGCCAAGGCCACCGGAGCTGTTGTCGTGCGGAAAGGCCACGGGACGGTTATTACCGATGGCTCGCGGGTCGAGATCAACCCCACGGGCAACCCCGGCATGGCCACGGCCGGCGCCGGAGACGTCCTGACGGGAATGATTGCCGCACTCGTCGGGCAGAAGATGGGATTGTTCGACGCTGCGCGGCTGGGCGTATATCTTCACGGTCGGGCAGGCGACACCGCCGCCGCGCGCATCGGCCAGCTATCGGTGACGGCCGCCGATATTCTCGATGTATTCTCCGGACCCGTTCCGGAGATATAATGCATTGCGGGCTGCAACAGGGAGACCTTCAATAGGGTGAAAGCAGCGGTTCTTCAAGAAATCGGGCGGATGGAGACGGTCGACGTGCCCGTGCCGAAGCCCGAGCCGGGCGGGCTCGTCGTGAAGGTCGAGGCCTGCGCCGTCTGCGGCACGGACGTTAAGTGCTATCGCCACGGCCACCGGAATATCATAATGCCGCGGGTAACGGGCCATGAGATGGCCGGCGTCGTCAGCGAGATCGGCGAAGGAGTGCAGGATTATGTGATCGGAGACCGCGTGGCGGTTGCGCCGGCCGTGCCGTGCGGCGAATGCGTCTACTGCCGGCGAGGCGCGCAGAGCATGTGCGACAACCTGACGGCGATCGGCTATCACTATGACGGCGGCTTCGCCGAATACCTGGCGGTCCCGCCGGTAGCCGTACGCAACGGCTGCGTCAATCACATCCCCGAGGGGGTGTCGTTCGAGGCGGCCGCGCTCGCCGAGCCGCTCGCCTGCTGCATCAACGCCCGGGAGCTCAGCCGCATGGGGCTCGGTCACACGGTTGTCGTCGTCGGAGCCGGCCCGATAGGCTGCCTGAACGTTCAACTGGCCAACTGCTGCGGCGCGGCGAAGACGCTCCTGATCGATATCTCGCCGGAACGGCTCGGGATGGCGCGCATCGCCGGAGCGGACGTCTACATCAACAGCGCCGAAGAAGACGCCATAAGCCGCGTAATGGACGAAACGCACGGCCTGGGAGCGGATATAGTCATCACGGCCTGTTCGGTCGGCGCGGCACAGGAGCTGTCGCTGAAACTCGTCGCCAAGCGCGGTGTCGTCAACTTCTTCGGAGGACTCCCGAAGGACCGGCCGACGATCGATTTCGACAGCAACCTTTTGCATTATCGCGAGTTCTACGTGGTTGGCAACCACGGTTCGGCTCCCCGGCACAACGCGCTGGCGCTGAGCCTGATCGGCTCGGGCAAGGTCGAGACCCAGGCGCTCATCACCCATCGCCTGCCGATCCAGGAGACATTGGAGGGCATCGGCATCACCGAGCGTGCCGAGGGCCTCAAGACAATCATCAGCGGAGTTTGAAGTATGGCGAGAGCGACGAAGAAGGCAAAGAGATCCCGAAAAAAGACGGCAGCGAAGACACCTGCCGCGCGGGCACTCAAGCGCGAGGAGAAGGTGCACTTCCTGCACCAGATGATGCAGATCCGAGCGTTCGAGGATAAGGTTTTCGAGCTGCTGGCCCGCGACGTGCTCAAGGGCGCCAGCCACGTGTATGCCGGGCAGGAGGCGATAGCCGTCGGTGCGTGCTCCGTTATCGAGCCGACCGACTACATCACGAGTACTCATCGCGGCCACGGGCACTGCCTCGCACGGGGTGGCGAGCTCGACAGGATGCTGGCCGAGCTGTGCGGCAAGGCGACCGGCTATTGCAAGGGCCGAGGCGGCTCGATGCACATCGCCGACACGAGCGCCGGCAACTTGGGCGCTACCGGCATAGTTGGCGGAAACATCCCCGTCGCGACCGGCGCCGGCCTCGCGTGCAAGTTCAACGGCAGGAACCAGGTGGTACTGTGCTTCTTCGGCGATGGCGCGTCGAATAACGGGACGTTCCACGAGTCGCTCAATATGGCCGGCGCGTGGCAGCTCCCGGTAGTCTACATCTGCGAGAACAACCTCTACGGGATGTCCGTCTCGACGGATGTTGCGTGCTCCGTGAAGGATATCGCCACGCGCGGCGTAGCGTACGGAATGCCGGGCGAGATTGCCGACGGGATGAAAGTGCTCGAAGTCCGCGAGGCCGTTGCCCGTGCAGTGGCAAGAGCACGAGAGGGCGGAGGCCCAACGCTGCTCGAATGCAAGGCGTATCGATACCGCGGCCACTCGCGGAGCGATCCGCGGAAATACCGGACCCGCGAAGAGGAAGATCACTGGCACAGCCGCGATCCCATCGAGCAGTTCTCCAACCTGCTAGTGAAGACCAGGGCAATGACCAGGAAGCAGGTGGCCGACCTGCACGTGCAGGTGGAACTGGAAATCGCCGCGGCCGAGAAATTCGCGCTCGAAGAGAGCGAGTATCCCGACCCGTCCGAGCTTCACGACGACGTATACGTCGGCTGGAAGAAAGGGCCGATGGGACTGGAGAAAGTATAAAGGAACAGCGGGTGCCGGCTCCCACGGACGGATACCTGACGCACAACTGGCTGGTTGCGGTGGCGAAGGAAACCGGCGGCCGCACAAGAAATAGGCCGATATCGTATGGGGCTGTTTGCCAACCGCCCTTTCACAGTCAAGAACGGATGAAAGGTTAGCCGACTATGGCCGAGGTTACTTTCTGGCAGGCAATCCGCGATGCGCTCCGCGACGAGATGCTTCGCGACGAGAAGGTCTTCGTGATGGGCGAGGACGTGGGCATCTACGGCGGCGCCTACGGCGCGACGCGCGATCTCTGGGAGGAGTTCGGCAGCGAGCGCGTCCGCGACACCGCGATCTCCGAGGCGGCCATCGCCGGCGCGGCCGTCGGGGCTGCTATGTGCGGATACCGCCCCGTGGCCGAGATCATGTACATGGACTTCCTGACCATCGCGATGGACCAGTTCGTGAACCAGGGCGGCAAGAACCGGTATATGTTCGGCGGCAAGACGACCGTGCCGATGGTGCTGCGCACCCAGGGCGGTGCGGGCCGCTGCATCGCGGCGCAGCATTCGCAGAGCCTCGAAGCGTGGTTCGTGCACGCACCGGGCGTGTTCGTCGTCAGCCCGTCGAATCCATACGATGCCAAGGGCCTGCTCAAGGCGTCCATCCGCGACGATAATCCCGTCCGTTTCTTCGAGCACAAGATGATCTACGGAATGAAGGGCGAAGTCCCCGAAGAGGACTACGTCGTCCCGTTAGGCCGGGCAAACGTAACGCACGAAGGCGACGACGTGACGATCGTCATCTACTCGATGATGGCGAACCTCGCGCTCGAAGCCGCAGGGATACTCGAGCAAGACGGCATTTCAGCGGAGGTGATCGACTTGCGCAGCCTCAAGCCGCTCGACGTGGATACGATCCTGCGCTCGGTGCGCAAGACCGGCCGAGTGCTGCTGGCTTCGGAAGGCTGCGAGAACAACAACGCCGTGACCGAGGTCGCCATGCGCATCAACGAGCACGGCTTCGATTATCTCGATGCGCCGATGAAGCGCATCTGCGCCGCCGACGTGCCGATCCCGATGAGCCCGACGCTCGAAGATGCCTGTATACCGACGGCGCCGCGAATCGCCGAAGCTGCGAAAGAGCTCGTCGGCTGAACTGTTCCCCGGCCTGCACAACCCCTCCACAGGCGGGCAGGCGCAGTAATTGGAGAGCTACATGCTTCAGGAAGTGCTGCTGCCGAAACTCGGCCAGACGATGGAAGATGCCACCATCGAGCGATGGATCAAGAATGAAGGCGACACGGTCAAACGCGGCGACGTGCTGCTCGAGATCACTACCGACAAGGCGACGCTGGAGGTCGAGTCGTACGCCGAGGGCAAGCTGCTGAAGGTGCTTGGCAAGGCCGGCGACGTGCTGCCCGTCAATGCCGTTCTGGCTTATGTGGGCGAGGATGGCGACGAGATCCCCGAGGCCGCTCCCGCCGCGCCGAAAGCCATACCGGCTGCTGAGCCCGCTCCCGCCGCTGCTGTTCCTGCTTCCCAGGCTGCGCCGGAAGCGGGGCCGGCCGGGCGGATATTCGCATCGCCGCGAGCGAGGGCGCTGGCGAAGGCCGAAGGGGTACCGATGGAGGCCATCCGGGGCACAGGCCCGAACGGCCGGATAGTCGAGAAAGACGTCAAGGCTTGGCTCGAACGTGCCTCGAGTGTCTCCGCGACGCCGACGGCCCGGCAGATCGCGGCGCAGTCCGCCGTTGACATCACGACCATCGCCGGCAGCGGACCCGGCGGCCGCATGCTGAAGCAGGATGTGCTGGGCGCAGCCCCATGTACCCCGGCTGCGGGCGAGAAACCGAGCGCCATGCGGCGGATTGTTGCCGAGCGGATGAGCCTCTCGAAGCGCGAATCGCCGCACTTCTACCTCGATTTCAACGTCGATATGACCGTCGCGGTCGCGTATCGCACGGCCCTCAACTCGGGCCGCGAGCAGAAGATATCTTTCAATGACATTCTGGCAAAAGGCTGCGCGGCATGCATCAAGGCCGTGCCGCAGATCAATACCGTCTGGGTGGACGGCCGGGTCGTGCGCAAGAGCGAGATCAACATCTCGCTGGCAATAGCGCTCGAAGAGGGCCTCATGGTGCCCGTCGTGCGCAATGTGGATCGGAAGAGCCTCGATGAAATTTCCGCCGAGAGCCGTGAGCTGATCGAGAAGGCCCGGGGCAAGCGCCTGCTGCCCGAAGAATGCGAAGGCGGCTCGCTGACTATCTCGAATATGGGAATGTTCGGCGTCAACAGCTTTTACCCGGTGATAAATCCCGGCGAAAGCTGTATCATAGGCGTCGGAGCCATCGTCGACACGCCCGTCGTGCGCGACGGCGGAATATGCGTGAGAAAGATGATGAACCTTTCGATGAGCTGCGATCACCGCGTCGTAGACGGCGCAGTCGCAGCGAAATTCGTATCGCTGTTGAAGAACTACCTCGAGACGCTCGAACCGCCGGTCGTGGCGTGATGTTTTATCAAGAAAGGTGCAGCTATCAACCCAGATGCATTGCTGGCGCGCATTCCGGACATGCTCATCATGGCGCTGCCGATACTGTGGGCGCTGACGATCCATGAGTATGCCCACGGTTATGTTGCCGTTTGGGCTGGAGATCCGACGCCCCAGGTGAACGGCCGACTGACGCTCAATCCGCTGGCTCACCTGGATCTCATCGGCACTTTGTGCTTCTTCTTCGTAGGGTTCGGCTGGGCGAAACCTGTGCCGGTGAACCCATATAACTTTCGGAACCTGCGCCGGGACAACATCCTCGTCTCGGTGGCCGGCGTAACTATGAACATGGCTACGGCGGTTGTGGCTGCGCTGATCTTTCGCCTGGTAGCTCATGCCGGTTTTGCTCCGGCAGGGGGGTTCGGATCGATCCTCGTCATGTGGCTTGTAATGTCAGTACGCTTCAATGTCGTGCTGGCGGTCTTCAATCTGCTGCCGATCCCACCGCTGGACGGCTCGCACATAATCGAGACGTTCGTGCCCCACGATAAGGCCCAACAGTGGCAGAATTTCGCCCGGATGGGGCCGTTCATTCTCCTGCTGCTGATATTCACCGATGTTGTCGGCAAGATCCTGCGTGCCGTTGTGTGGCCAGTGTCTGACCTGATGCTCGGGGTTTGACGGCGCCGAAAGAGGCACTATGCAAGCAAAGGAACAATGCCAGATGTCGAAGCAACGTATCCTGAGCGGAATGCGGCCGACCGGCCGCCTGCACATCGGCCACCTGTTCGGCGCGCTCTCGAACTGGGCGGCCCTGCAGGACGAATATGATTGCTTCTACATGATCGCCGACTGGCACGCGCTGATGAGCGAATGGAAGAATCCCGGCCCGATAAGGCACAACACGCTCGATAACGTCGCCGACTGGATCGCCTGCGGGCTCGATCCCGACCGCTCGACCATCTTCGTGCAGTCCGACGTGCCGCAGCATTGCGAGCTCCACCTGATCCTCTCGACGATCACGCCCGTCTCGTGGCTCGAACGCTGCCCGACTTACAAGGAGCAGCTCCAGGCGCTCTCCGAGAAGGACGTGCGGAACTATGCCTTCCTGGGCTACCCCGTCCTGCAGGCATCGGACATCCTCATCTACAAGGCAACTACGGTGCCGGTGGGCGAGGATCAGGTCGCGCATCTCGAGCTGACCCGCGAGATCGTCCGGCGGTTCAACTCGACCTACGGCGAGGTCTTCCCCGAGCCTAAGCCGAAGCTGACGAAGTCCGCCCGCGTCCTCGGGCTGGACGGGCGAAAGATGAGCAAGAGCTACGACAACGCCATAGATCTTGCCGATACGCCCGAGGATACGGAAACGAAGGTCAAGTCGATGTTCACCGATCCGCAGCGCCAGCGGCTGAAAGACCCCGGCCGGCCCGAGATATGCAACGTGCACAGCTATTACCAGGTATTCGCACCGGAACTCGTCCGGACCGTCGCCGAAGAATGCCGAACCGCAAGCCGAGGCTGCACCGACTGCAAGGCGGCGCTCGCGGGGATCGTCAACGGGTATCTGTCCGGCATGCGCGAGAAACGCCGCGAGATACTCGCCGCGCCGGACACCCTGCACGATATCCTCAAGGCAGGCGCCGGGCACGCCGCCGAAACTGCCAACGAGACGCTCGTAGATGTCCGCAGGGCATTGGAATGGAAAGAGCGCTGGTGAATGTGGGGCTGGCTTTATAGGCTGCCGACTAATCGGCTGGCCCCTCCTGAGGCGGGCAGGCATGCCGTAGGCAGGCAGGCTGGAAAGCCTGCCCCACGTAAAGCAGGCGGCGGCTTGCAAGCCCCGTAAGGGGCGTAGTAGGAAAGCCCACGGCAACGCCGTGGGTTAAGGTTGACGAGTCAAATCCCAGCCCTGAAGGGGCGGAGTAGCGCTGGGAATCGGCTGGCATGCCGTAGGCAGGCTGGCTGGAAAGCCTGCCCCACGTAAAGCAGGCGGCGGCTTGCAAGCCCCGTAAGGGGCGTAGTAGCGCTGGGAATCGGCTGGCCATGCCGTAGGCAGGCTGGCTGGAAAGCCTGCCCCACGTAAAGCAGGCGGCGGCTTGCAAGCCCCGTAAGGGGCGTAGTAG
>JAUWKK010000367.1 GCA_030614245.1 Planctomycetota bacterium
ACGCAGACCCCGCCATACGACACCACCGTCGGTGCCGGGACTTCCCACGGCCCCCCTTCCGAGCCAGAGTGCAACCCGGTCGAGACCAGGTGCCCGGTGGTGGAGACCAGTTGCCCGCCGAAGTTGACGGCCTGCAGCTCGGTGGATACTTTCTGTTCCGTGGATGAGACCAAATGCCCGCCGGTGGTGACACAGTGCCTGGGCGTCTTAACACTGTGCCCGCCTAAGGAGACGAGATGTCCGTTGGAGCAGACGAAATGTCCGCCCCTTGCAACGACGTGCATACAGGCGGATACATTCTGCCCGTCTGTCTGGACGAAGTGCCCCGCCCGCGCGACCAGGTGTCCCGTGGCCGAGACGGAATGTCCGCCACAGTTGACTAAGTGCAGCGCAGAAGATACAATGTGCGCGATTGATGCGACACATTGTGCGTCAACGGAAAGCAACTGCCCGGTAATAATGCCGGACAAGCCGATACCGCAAGTGTCGGAGTAGCGCTGAAGCGAGCTTCGACGACGCGAGGGCCAACGACTTCAGAGTGCATCAGTCGTCAGGCAAAATTTTAATGGCCCGAGTTCGGCAAATCGAGAACAGGGGACGGTCGAGCCTTCGCCCGCCTCCTGTTCTTTTTTGCAGTGATGTTCAGGAGTGAAAGGCGACCGATGGGGCCGACGACCCCCGATAATTCCAGTGAGATAAGGGAGCATACGGCTGCACCCGCATCGGCGTGCTTGGCGGCGGTAGCGGGAATGGCGGCCGCGTGGGTGGCGGCCGGCTCGACGGGCCTGCTGGGCCATTCGCTGCGGCATTCGCTGACATGGCTGCTCCTGGGCGTCGCTCTAGTCGTGGAATGGCCCGGCCTGCGCAATGCTCCTGCACGAGCACTTGCAGTGCTAGCTGCCGCGGCGGCGGCCGTGGTGATGACGGCATCTCACCTGCCGGCCGTCAACGTGATGGCGGTCGTGCCGGCGCTCGCGGTACTGGCGCTGTCCAGCAAGGGCGCGGGCAGGTCGATCCTTCTCCTTGCATCGATGGCAGTGGCGGGCCTGGGCGTCTACGTTCAGGCGCGCACGTCGATCCCCTTGGTCTGGCTTGCAGCAGATCGTCTTTCCGGGCTTTTCAGGAACAGCCGGCTCTGGGTCGGCGCGTCGTTCGCAGGTGTGGACTTCCTCGTCGCAATGGCCGTTCTATACACGGGGTGGCTGCTCTCCAGCGCGCCGCCACGGCGCGGGCGCGCTTTTTACGGTGCTCTCGCGATATTGCTGGGCCACGTAGTTTACCTCGCCGCCCTGGCGTACGCGCCGCAGCTTCTGCCGGCGCCGGAATCCGCTGATGCGGAAGCCGGCGGGCGGTGGGCCGGCGTCGTACGAACGCTGATCCCATGGAACCTGCCCATCCTGGCCTGCGCGATTCACGCCGCCATCGCGGCGGCAATCTTCAGATGGTCGCAATGGCCTGCGGCCGCTGTGGAGGGCTCGGCCGAAGACGCCGCGCGCCGTCGCACCGTCATGCTCATTGCAGCAGCAGCGCTCGCGGCACTGCTGCCCGTGGTTACTATGCTTTCGACGGCGAAGCCCGGCCTCGACGGCAGGAAAATCGTCTTGTACGAGAAGGGCTATCTCAATTGGCTCAAACCCGAGCACGACGAGTACGGCCGCCTGTCGATCGGAATGTACGGCATGCTGCCGACCTATATTGAAAGTTTGGGCGGGCATTGCGTCAAATCGCCTGAACTCTCAGATGACGACCTGAAAGATGCCGATCTGCTGATCCTGCTGTACCCGAACGACCCGTGGGCCGACGGGCAGCTCGCCCGCATCTGGAACTTCGTTAGCTCGGGCGGGTCGCTGCTGGTAATGGGCGAACACACTATTCGGGAGAGCGACGGCGGCAGCCGTTTCAACGACGTGCTCGGTGCGACGGCGATGCAGGTGCGGTTCGATTCGGCAACGTTCGAGGTCGGCGGCTGGCTGGAATCGTACGAGAAGATTTCACATCCCGCGACAGCGGGCATCCCCGACGACAGGAACCAGTTCGGTGCGGTGATAGGCGCGTCGGTTCGGATACGTTGGCCGGTGCGGCCGCTCCTGGTGGGGCGATGGGGCTGGGCCGACCCCGGAGACGAAGGCAGCGGGCCGGCAATGATGGGCAACCACCGATACGATGCCGGCGAGAAGCTCGGCGATCTCGTCCTGGCGGCCGAGCAGCCGTTCGGTAAGGGCCGGATCATCGCATTCGGCGATACCTCGACCATGACGAACGGGATCAACACGGGCGCCCACGTCTTTACGTCGCGGCTGCTGGCCTACCTGGCGGACGGCTCGGGCAGCCCGCAGGCGACCTGGCGGCAGTTCGTCGGCCTGCTTCTCGCCCTGGCCATAGTCGTGTTGCTTGTATGGCAGCCGGCGCTCTCGCGCATCGCCGCCGTATCGCTCGCGATGGCGGCATCATGCGCAATCTGCACGTCGGTCACCTGCAAAGCGCACCCGATATACCCCGACGGCCGCCAGAAGACGCCCAACAACCTCGCTTACATCGACACGTCGCATCTGCACGCGTTCAGTGGCGAATCCTGGCGCGATGACGGCACGATGGGCCTGTCCCTCACTCTCATGCGCAACGGATACCTCGTGCTGAACATGCCCGAGTTCACGCCCGAGCGCCTCGAGCGTGCCGGGCTGCTCGTCTCGATCGCCCCTTCGAGGGAACTCTCCGGCCCGGAGCTGCAGGCAGTGCGCGATTTCGTGTCGAAAGGCGGCATCCTGATCTGCACCGTCGGATATGATGATCGCGGGCCGAGCCGGGAGCTGCTCTCGACCTTCGGTTTCTATGTCGGCTCCGGGCCTTCCGGGGGCGAAGACGAGCCCCCCGAGCCGCTCCCGCTGGGGCATTTCAAGTCGCCCTACCTCGATGCCGGCAGCTACATGACATACGTCCGCTTCCACGCTGCATGGCCGATAGGCTGCACTGACCCGAAAGCCAGGTCTATCGCCTACGGCGCCGGAGACGTGCCCGTGATCATGCAGCGGGACGTTGGCAAGGGCAAGGTCGTGGTGATCGGCGACACGTGCTTTGCTA
>JAUWKK010000390.1 GCA_030614245.1 Planctomycetota bacterium
CTCCCAGTTCGCGGGCTTCGGGGTCCATTACTCCGGCGTCAAGCACGTAGCCCAGTATTCAGAGGACAATGCCACGTGCGATGCCAGCATCTCATCGGCCATTGCCGTCACGGCCCTGTGTGCAGGAGCTGCATGCGCGGCCGGCTATGCCTTGTCCGACTTGGTGGGTGCGATCTTCTCCAGCCCGGACGTCGCGGTGGGATGGATATATGTGCTGCCGGGACTCTGGTGCTTTGCGTTGAACAAGGTGCTGCTCGGCATCCTCAACGGCAAGCGGTTCATGAGGGCATTCGCCATTGCCCAAGCGGCACGCTACATCCTGTTCATAGTATTCCTGGTATGTTTCGTTCTGGTCGGCTTGCCTGGTGCCGTACTGCCCATGATCATCAGTGCCGGAGAAATACCGCTCCTCATCTTCCTGTTCGTCTATGTCCTGAGGTCCCACCGTTTCATCTGGGTCGGACGATGGTCAGGCTGGGCGCGGCGGAATATCAGCTTCGGCGCCAGGGGCTTCCTGAGCGGCACCATGACCGAGATCAACTCCCGTGTCGATGTACTCATGCTCGGATACTTCACCACTGACAAGGCCGTGGGTATCTACAGCATGGCGTCACTGATCGTCCAGGGCCTCGCACAACTGGCTGTCGTGGTGAAACACAACGTGAACCCTCTCCTGACCCAAATGATCGCGCAGGACAGGATCGATAATCTCAGGGAGATCGTCCGCAGAGGCGTCAGGATATTCTACGCCGTGATGGCGGTGATCGGCGTTTCGGCTGTCCTCTTGTACCCGCTCGTCATCAGGCTGCTGGTCCGCGACAGCAGCTTCATGGCCAGTTGGGGTCCGTTTGCCATCCTGATGGGCGGACTGATCCTCTGTTCGGGCTACTTGCCGTTCAACATGATTCTGGTGCAGGCAGGTTATCCGGGCACGCACACTGCGCTCATGTCCGCGATCGTGCTGACGAACGTCGTCCTGAACGCTTTTCTGATTCCGCTGCTGGACATTAACGGTGCCGCGCTTGCAACGGCCGTTTCGTTCGTCCTCTCGGCTGCTTACCTGAAGGGGCTCGTTCGCCGGAAGATCGGCGTGCGCATCTGAGGCATTCCCCTTCCCGGATTTTGTTCTTGCACTATCCGTCGCGGCCAGGTACAAGAGAACTTTCCGGCAGGTAAAGAACTGGCCAGGGAGACCACCAGCCTGAGCCATACTGAGCGAAGCGAAGAATCTTTGGCATGTAGCGCAGCCTTTCCAGGCCTGCCCGCCTCAGGAGGGCTGCAAATGCATGAATTGGCAGGCTAAAAGCCTGCCCCACGTTATGAAAGATGCTTCGCTAAGAGCTCAGCATTACACATGCGATGGGACACGATAGCGCCAATGATGATCGTTACTGTGATCGGACTGATATTCACCTATCTGGTGTCGTCGCTTGTCATTTTTCTCGCGGCGGCTCGCTTCACGCGGGTGACCAGGAGCGAGGTCTCGCGCCTCTTCTTCCTCACAGCCGGCCTCGGGCCGATCATCATCTCGGTGCTCCTGACGAGATTCTACCAGTTCCTGCCGCACCGGTCCGATGCATTCTACCTGGCTGGGGTCGGCGTATGTTTCCTGCCTCTGCTGATCCTGGGGCGCCGGAAGCTGCATCTGGCGGTGGACATTCTCGCCGATGCCCGCGCCTTCCTGGCCGAGCGCATATCCCGGAAGCACTGGCCCGGAATGATCATCCTTGCGCTGGCGATCATCCTGACGGTCGGAGCCACCATCCAAGGCGTATGGAATCCTCTGACTTCACAGGACCCGCTCGGCTATGCAACGCTGTCGAGGCTGATCCACAAGTACGGGAACGTCGCATTCTATCCCTCGACCGAGGCCGATCCCCAAACGGGTTTCTATTATCCATCGTCGCATCCGCTGGCCTATCCGGCACTGATTGCGTGGCATTACATGCTGCAAGGCACCGGCGAGTATGCAGGCCTGATGAAGATCATCGCTCCGATCTACACCATCCACGGCCTGCTGCTGCTGTGGCATCTGCTTGCCAATCGGGGCCGCTTCGCCGGCCCGATGGCTATGCTGCTCTTCATCGGGACGCCTTGGATATACAATCTGCCGCGCTCCTGCCACATAGATCCCCTGAGGGTATACGTGTTTCTGCTGGCATTCGTCTGGCTGCGCGAGCTCCTCCGCCGCCCGGGCCGGGCATGGACGGTGCTTGCCGGTATCGCAGTAGGAGCGAGCATATTCAGCCATTCTGCCGGGCTGCTCACACTGCCGTTTTTTGCATTCATATACTTTATCAAGGCCCGCGAGGCACACGCACAAAGGCTCGTGAGGATTGCGGCCGTCTGCGCGATAGCAATGGTGCTCGGCGGCCCCAGGTACCTTCAGCACTTCATCGCCGCCGGCTCGCCCGTGAGCGACGACACCAGGGTGTGGAGCATGCCGGAACTCGGCTACAAGGAATATCTCCGGCTTGACCGCGGGCTGGCAACGCAAAGCGAACGGCTATTCAACGGGGTGCTGAAAGGCTTCACCAAGCTCCGATACTTCGGGCTTACACACTGGGTATGCGCCGCAGCGGTCGTCTTCGGTCTCAAGCGCATTCTGACTGACGAGCTTTCGTCCGTATTTCTGTGGGTACTGATCCTGTTCTACGGCCTTGTCGCGATAACCTTTGTCATCGGAATGGATCTTGTCATCAAGAACGACCGTTATTTTATCACGGTTCAGCCGTTCATTGCCTATCACGGGGGCCTCTTTCTGGGTCATCTGAATGATAAATTCGCCAAAGATTAGGAA
>JAUWKK010000313.1 GCA_030614245.1 Planctomycetota bacterium
CGGATACCGAACGCGTTGAGAAGAATGGCACCCTGCCTTCCGATTCGGCGGATGACTGGCTGAAGAATCTGCCGGAAGACTTCGATTACGATCCGGAACCGGTGATTGCGCTGCCAAATCCATCCGATTGGCATCTGCGGCGCCAAGAGCGTGAGCTGGCGGATATGATGGATTATCATCGTCTGCCGACCAAGCCGCGTGAGCAGATCGAGCCGAGCCTCTACTCGGAGGTCTTCCGAGCACGCACCAGTCCGTCGCTGAAAGAGCACTACGTGAACTATATCGGCGGCGGCCGCCAGGCTCAAGTGGCGGTCGTGGACGCTCTCACGTGGCTGGTGCGGCATCAGGATAAAGACGGCAAATGGAGCGGTGTGGGCTTCTCTGCGCACTGCAAGAATAACAAGCCCTGCCGTGATGAGATGGCGTCCGATAGCGAGATTGATAATGTCGGCCTGACGGCCACGGTGCTCCTGGCCTTCTTGGGCGACGGCCACACGCCGAACGCGGGGAAGTTCAAAGCCGCGTGTGCGAAGGGATTCGACTGGCTGATGGCGCAGCAGCAGCAGAACGGCTGCATCGGCAGCCATGGCCGCGGGCCGAATCACGCGATAGCAGCCACGGCACTGGCCGAAGTCTACGGGATGACCTGCAACCGCCGCTATCGCCGCGCCGCACAGAGGGCGATGGGTTTCGTCCTCGCTTCCGGCGGCGATAAGTTCAGCCCAACAGGCTCCGACCTCACGATGGGCTTCGAGATGCTGGCCCTGAGGACCGGCGAGTTTGCGGGCCTCGATGTCCCCGCCAATGCCTCGCTGAAAATCAGAACCGCAATGGCCGCGATACCCGATACGTCCGCCAAGGCTGCTCCGAAAGAACCGCCACCGAATGCCGTCACCAAGTCTCTGCTGAGCGGGATGTACCTGATGGCGAAGGACGATCCCAACGTCAGCGATGCCTCGCTCCAGAAGATCGTCGCCCATCTTGTAAATGACCGCCCCGACTGGAAGAGAGGCGACATGTACTATTGGTTCTGCGGGACATCGGCGATGCGGCAATGGCTGAATCGGGCATTTGAAAAATATCACAGCGGAGAGAAGGCGAAGGCGCGCGACATGGTGAAAGCGTGGAAGTTCTGGAACGCAGCTCTCAGAAGCACTATAACCGGGAATCAGGCTCGAAAAGGCCACGAGCGGGGAAGTTGGGAGCCCAGGGGCGAGCTGTGCCGCAAGGGCGGACGCGTGCTCGCGACGGCCCTCTCCACGCTCACTCTCGAAAGCTACTACAGATACCTTTCGCCCGATTGATCGGGCTGCTTGACAGGGTAAGGGTTTACGTATAGAATTACAGCCTGGGAGAGTTTTATCTGAGACGGATAGCGGGCCGTAAGGTCCGCAACCTAGAACCTGGAAATACTTGGAAAACGGACGTTCCGACGTCGTCAGGACAACATAATGCATAAACCCGTCTTTAGTACTGTTGCACTGCTGGTGCTGCTCGCGGCCGTCGAAGGGAGCTACGGAGCCACGGCCGACCGGATAGTAGCCATAGTAGGCGGCGAGCCGATCATGCGGTCGGACATCGACCGTTTTGCGGGTCGTCGTATCAAGATGGCCCCGCGTGTGTTCAAGCAGACGCTGCAGTCGCTGATCTCGGAGCGACTGCTGGTCCAGGCGGCGGACCGGGAAGGCATTCGCGCCAAGATCACCGACCAAGAGGTGGACGAGGAGGTCGAATGGCTGGCAAGGCGCGAGAACGTGACGCTCGAGCAGTTGCGCGGGAAACTTAGCGAGCTCGGCTTCAGCGTCGAGTCCCACCGCAAATTGATCGGCGACAAGCTGGCACAGCGGAAACTGATAGATCAGAAGATCGGAAGCCTCGGGACGGTAACCCCCGAAGAAGTGAGCAAGTACTACAAAACTCACCTGGACGAATTCCGCCAGCCCGAGCGGCGACATGTTCGCATGATCAGTGTATTCTTTAACAAGTTCAAGGTCGGTACAGCAGCCCTCGCACGGGCCGAGGCGAAGAAGCAGATCAATGAGATAACAGCTAAGCTCAAACAAGGCAAGGAAATGAAACACCTGGCGGTGGATTATGCCGAGACGGGTGACGACAAAGCCGCCAGCGGTGGAGACTGGGGCTGGGTGACGAAAGAAGGCGTGCTGCTGCCGGCTCTCGCTGAAAAGGCTTTCGCGATGAAGGTCGGCGAGATCAGCGGCAGGATCGCCACCGAACTGGGCTTCCACGTCATCAAGGTCGAGGAACTCGAAGCGGAGCATATACGCAGATTCGAGTCGATCACAGTGAAAGCACCCGAGCCCGGGCAGCCCGATGAAGTTGTCGAGGGCGCACAAGTCGAAATCCGCCGGAAGCTCACACTTAAACGGCGCGAAGCATTTCGAAAAGACTACGTCAACCGCCTCTGGCAGAAGACGTGCGTAGAACTCTTTTGATGCTCTTCGTCAGGCAGACTGGAGAAACCAGACGTGCGGAACTTGATTGTGTTGAATATCGCAGGGCTTTCGCCGGCACTGCTGGAGCAGAAAGACCGCCTGAAGTGCATAAGCTCCCTGCGCTCGAAAGGGTTTTATGTACCGATGCAGCCGGTGTTTCCCGCAGTAACCAGTTCGGTACAGGCGACCTTGACAACGGGAGTGACGCCTGCGCTCCACGGTATTGTGGGCAATGGCTGGCTCGACCGCGAGCGCCTGGCGGTCGATTTCTGGAGCCGCTCCGCCAGGCTCGTGACGGCAACACGGCTGTGGGAACTGGCCAGGCAGCGGGAACCCGATTTCACCGTTGCAGCTCTCTGCTGGCAGCAGACGGTGGGCAGCGGAGTCGATTACCTGCTGACACCGTCCCCGATCCACACGCCCGGCGGCGGGATGATATCGAGCTGCTACTCGCGCCCGGCGGGGCTGTATGATCGTCTCGTCGAGAAGCACGGGCCGTTCGACCTGAGCAGGTACTGGGGCCCGCTGGCCAGCATACGTTCGTCGCAGTGGATCGGTGAAGCCACGAGGCACATCCTGCGCGTCTTTCAGCCGACACTCACTATGGCCTATCTTCCGCACTTGGACTATTCGCTGCAGAAGTACGGGCCGCACGCGCCGGAGATCGGGCCGGAACTCGAGGCCATCGACGCGGTAGTCGGCGACATCGTCGATGCCGCCGGCGAGATCGGCGGCGAGGTCGTCATCCTCTCGGAATACGGCATCTCGCCCGTCTCCAGCGGGTTTTGTATGAACCGGCTGCTGCGCCAGGCGGACCTCCTGGCCGTGCGCGATGTGGACGGCCGCGAGTACCTCGATATCGCCGAGAGCCGGGCCTTCGCCGTCGTAGACCATCAGATTGCCCACGTATACGTGCAGGACGGCCTCGTCGAGGAGACCGCGCAGATACTCGAACAGACCCCCGGCATCGAGAAAGTGCTCGATGCGGAAGGGAAACACCGGATGGGCATCGATCACGAGCGGTCGGGAGCACTGGTAGCCATTGCGGAGGCCGACCGGTGGTTTGCATATTACTGGTGGGAGGACCCCGATCGGGCGCCGGCTTTCGCCGGAACCGTCGATATCCATAACAAGCCCGGCTATGATCCCGTCGCGCTGTTCTTTGATCCAATAAACCGCTGCGTGCCCGTCGACGAGACACTCGTGAAGGGCTCGCACGGACGACTGCCGGAGGACGAAGCAAACGCGGCTGTGTTCATTGCTCCCGAG
>JAUWKK010000136.1 GCA_030614245.1 Planctomycetota bacterium
CGTGGAACTGACGGCGACTTTGTCGGCCTGCGCACCGAAAGCGCTGCGAATGGCTTTGCTTTCCATCGCATCGTTCAACGGCGTCGATGTTCCGTGTGCGTTGACGTAGTCGACCTGCTCCGGCGTCACACCTGCATCCCGCATCGCAAAGGTCATAGCCTGGGCGGCGCCTATGCCATCGGGCTCTGGTGCAGTGATGTGATAGCCGTCACCGGCCGAGGCGTATCCGACTAGTTCCGCGTAGATGCCGGCGCCCCGGCTCCTGGCGCGTTCACGCTCTTCGAGCACGACCACGCCTGCGCCTTCGCCCATGACGAACCCGTCGCGGGTCTTGTCGAAGGGCCGGCTGGCGCCGGTGGGATCGTCGTTGCGGGTGGAGAGCGCCGACATGGAGCAGAATCCTGCGAGTCCGAGCAGCGTGGTGGCCGCCTCGGTGCCGCGGGTGAGCATGACGTCGGCGGAGCCGGACTGGATGCATCGGAATGCATCGCCGATCGCATGCGTACCCGACGAGCAGGCAGTAACGACGCAGGTATTTGGTCCTCGCAGGCCCCAGCGAATCGAGACTACGCCTGGTGCAGCGTTGCCCATGAGCTTGGGAATGAGAAATGGCGATACGCGCCTGGGGCCGCCGCTGAGCAAGCGGCTGTGCTGCTCTTCAATCTCCGATAGCCCGCCGATGCCCGTGCCGATTATGACGCCGGCTCGCGAGCGGTCTTCCCGATTGAAATTGATGCCGGAATCATCTACCGCAAGGACTGCCGCCGCGAGGGCGAACTGGGTGAAGCGATCCATTCGCTTCACATCGCGGCGCTCCATGAACCGCGTCGGCTCGAAATTCTTCACCTCTGATGCGATCCTGCTGGTGTGCTGTGAAGCATCGAAGCTCTCGATGGGCGAAACGCCGCTGCGGCCAGCCAGGATGTTGTCCCAGAGCGTTGGTACATCAAGGCCCAGGGACGTTATCGCCCCCAGGCCGGTAATCACAACTCGCCGTTTGTCCATCGGCTAGGTGTGCTCCTCTATGTATGTCGTCGCGTCTCCGATCGTCTGGATCTTTTCCGCTTCTTCTTCTGGAATAGTAAGGTCGAATTTCTCTTCAAACTCCATCAGCAGTTCAACGGTATCAAGCGAATCCGCTCCAAGATCGTTTACAAAAGACGTGTTCTCGTTGACCTGTTCGCGGTCTACACCCATCTGCTCACAAACGATGTCAATAACCTTGGTGGCAATAGGCACGGCTGTTTACCTTTCGTGTATATTCAGGTATCGGGAGATTACGCAAAAATCCAGACCGGCCAAACTGTGACATTCCAACAATCTCAACCGGTCTCGGGCGCGTCCCCGAAGGTTCGCAAAACGGCAACTTAATCGACGACCGGTGCCTTCCCTCCACAGGCGGGCACGCAGGAACATCCCTCAGGCTCCGGTACTTCGTTCGGCATCACCTCCTTGCTTATATTGGCTGTCGCCCCTTCGGCCGCCGCGTGCCAATGTCGGCACAGTATAACACGGCAGCACCGAGGAGGCAGTCTCTCAGGAAAACTCTACCGAAATTCTACCAGAACATTCTGTGAATTCCAGCGAAAAACAGGCCTTTTCGGCCAAGAACCGGCGGGACAGATGAGAGCGTCTCGCCCTGAAATCCGCCTATCTGCCAACCATTCCTTGAGTTACATCCGCTACATGCCCATCCCGCCGGTCACTTGAATCACGTGCCCCGTGATGTATCCGGCACCCGTACCCGCGAGGAAGAGTACCGCTTGGGCAACATCGGACGGCAGGCCGAAACGGCCGCGCGGAATCACCGCCAGCATCTTCTCCTTGACCTCGTCGGTCAGTTGATCGGTCATAGCCGTCTGGATAAAGCCGGGCGCGATGGCATTGCATGTGACGTTGCGCGAGGCTACTTCTTTTGCGACCGACTTCGTGAAGCCGATGATGCCTGCTTTTGATGCGGAGTAATTGCCCTGCCCGGCGTTGCCGATCTGTCCGACGATCGACGCGATGTTGACGATCCGGCCCGCCCGCTGCTTCGTCATTGTGCGCAGCACAGCCTTCGTCGAGATGAAGACGCCCTTCAGGTTGACGTTGATCACGGCCGCCCAGTCGTCCTCGCTCATACGCATCACCAGGTTATCGCGCGTGATGCCGGCGTTGTTGACCAGGATGTGAATGCCGCCGAATGCCTCCTTCGTCCGGGTGGCGACATCCGACATCTGTTCGAGGCTCGTCACATCGGCCTTGATGGCGAGGGCCGTGCCGCCCCTGGTGTCGATCTCAGCGGCAAGTTGCCGTGCGCCTTCATACCGGCCCCAGTCGGTGACGGCAACCGCAGCCCCGGCATCGGCGAGCGTCCTGCATATCTCGGCGCCGATACCACGGCCGCCGCCCGTTACTATTGCAGCTTGACCTGACAGTATTCTATCGGACATCTCAGCTCCTCTTTCGATTGCCCGTGTTGATCTGCTGCTGCGTCCCTGCCGGCATCAGGCTTCGTAATTCTCCACTCGTGCGGAACGTTCGATCCTCCGCATGAGGCCTGCGAGCACTTTGCCCGGGCCGATCTCGACGAACCGGTCGAATCCGTCCGCCAGCAGCCTGCGCATCGATTGCTCCCAGAGCACCGGGCTGGTGAGCTGCTCGACCAGCTTCCTGCGGATATCAGCGGGATCGGCCGCCGGCTCCGCGTCAACGTTGCCAACGACGGGTATCCGCGGCGTCTTGATTTCGATCTGTTCGAGTTCGGCAGCAAGTCTATCGGAAGCCGGCTGCATGAGCGGCGAATGGAAGGCTCCACTGACGTTGAGCTTGATGCACCGTTTCGCCCCGGCATCCTCGGCGAGGCGGCAGAGCTCGTCCACCGCATCAACGACGCCCGATGCGACGATCTGGCCCGGCGAATTATAGTTGGCGAGCACGAGCGTTCCCTTTGCGGCGGCTTCTGCGACGAGCGGCTCGAGCTCATCGGCCGTCATTCCGAGGACGGTCGCCATTGCGCCGGGGTTCTCCACTGCGGCCTCGTGCATGAAGCGGCCGCGCTTCCTGACCAGCTGGACGGCATCATCGAAATTGAGCGCTCCCGCATAGGTGAGCGCTGCGTACTCTCCGATGCTGAGGCCGGCGGCGGCCTCGACCGGCTGCGGCTCGGCGCTTTCGGTACGCCAGGCCTCGACACAGGCCATCGTCGTCGTGAAGACGGCGGGCTGCTGGATTTCGGTCTCTTTCAGCTTCTCCGCCGGGCCGTCCATGCAGATTGCGGCGATATCAAGGCCGAGAGCGGCGTTGGCACGGTCGAATATCTCGCGTGCGGCCGGATGTCTCTCGCATACAGCCCGGCCCATGCCCACTTTCTGGGCCCCCTGCCCGGGGAAAAGTGCTGCTCGTCTGCCCATACGTCCTCGCTTGATGTAACTGCCCGGGTGATCTTGCAGGTGGAACGGAACTGATGAGAATGTCCCGCACGGTCCTCTCGAGAGCAATGGGTTATCTACCAGCGCACGAGGCTCGAGCCCCACGTGAGGCCGCCGCCGAAAGCGACCAGAACTAGCAGGTTGCCGGGCTTGAGCCGGCCGTTTCGTGCGGCTTCGTCGAGCGCGATCGGTACCGACGCCGCCGAGGTGTTGCCGCAGCGGTCGATGTTGCAGTACATTCGATCCATTGGTATATGCAGCCGATCCGCTGCTGCCGACAGAATGCGCGTGTTCACCTGGTGGGGAACGATCAACGAGACATCATCGGCGCGGTACCCGCACGCCGCAAGAGCGTTATGGACGCACTCGACCATCTTGTTGACGGCGAACTTGAAGACAGCCCGCCCGCGCACCCGTATGTAGTGCATGCGGTCGCCAACGGTCCGTTCCGTAGCCGGCAGCCGCGAGCCGCCTGCTGGAACGATCATCATGTCGGCCCCCGAGCCGTCGGCTCCGCAGTCGGTATAGAGTATCTCGCCGCGCCCGTTGCCGGGGCCGACCAGCACGGCACCGGCCCCGTCGCCGAACAGAATGCAGCTCGCTCGGTCCTTGTAATCGGTAAACCTCGACAGGACCTCGGAGCCGATGACCAGCACCCGCTTGTTAATGCCCGAGGCAACGAGACCCCTTGCGAGTTTCAGGCCGTAGATGAAGCCGGAACAGGCGGCGCTGACGTCGAATGCTCCGGCGTTATTCGCGCCGATGGTGCTCTGAACTCTACAGGCCGTCGAGGGCAGCATAGTATCGGGCGTTACTGTTGCGACAATGATGGTGTCCACGTCCTCTGGGGGGCATTTGGCGCACTCAAGGGCCTTCTGGGCCGCTTCGACTGCGAGGTCGGAAGTCGCCTGCCCGTCGGCGGCTATCCGCCGCTCGGAGATGCCCGTTCGAGTCGTGATCCATTCGTCCGACGTATCGACCATCTTCTCGAAATCGTGGTTGGTGAGAACTCTCTCAGGAAGATACGATCCCCAGCCGAGGATAGCCGATTGAATCAGTTCAGGCATCTTCCACCTCTGTGTCCAGGCTGGCATGCTGGGTGACTTCAGCGCTGATGCGCTCGTTCACCTTCGCCTTGGCGAGGTCGAGCGCACGCTGGATGGTATAGCTGATCGCGCGGGGGCCGGAAGCCCCATGGGTGATGATCACGTTTCCTTTCACGCCCAGCAGCGGTGCGCCGCCGTATCCGGCCGTGTCGAGCTTCGAACGCAGTTCGCGGAAGCCCGGCTTGCACGCTGCTGCTCCAAGCTTGAGCCACCAAGTGCGGCTAAGTTCATCCCTGAGAGCTTCGGTCACCCACACCGCAAGGCCTTCGAGCGCCTTGAGCATCACGTTACCGACAAATCCGTCACAGACCAGCACGTCCAGCTTGCCGCCGAAGACATCGCCCCCCTCGGCGTTCCCCTTGTAATTCAAATCCGAGTTCTCAAACAGTTCCTGCGTCTGCTTGACGAGCTTGTTACCCTTGGCCGCCTCGGAGCCCACGCTCATCAGGCCCACCGAAGGCGACTTTATGCCGTCAACGGTTTCGACGAAAACAGAAGCCATCTCGCCATAGTGCAGGAGGTCCTCCGGCTCGCAGCCGATATTGGCCCCAACGTCGATCACGAGGCATTTCCTGTCGTTGTGGGCCGGAAAAGGAACCGCAAGGCCCGGCCTGCGAATACCCGGCAGGCACCGCAGCAGGATAGTCGATGCGGCAACCGTCGCTCCTGTGTGCCCGGCAGTGACAACGGCATCAGCCTTCCCGTCCTTCAGCAGGTGAATCGCTCTGGTGATGGAAGAATCAGCCTTCTCGCGCAAGGCTACCTTTGAAGGCTCATTCATCTCTATCACTTGGGAGGCATGGTGAATCTCCATGTTGCCGCCGGCCGACAGACGCGTGAGTTCCGCCTCTATCTGCCCGGTCAGGCCCACCAGAGTAATCTGCACATCGGATGATGCTCGAGCTGCGAGCACGGCCCCCTCGACCATCGCCGCAGGGCCGACATCGCCGCCCATCGCATCTACGGCGACTCGCATTTGCCTAAGCTTCCTCCATCTGAACTACCGCCCTGCCTGCATAATAGCCGCAGTTTGGACAGATCACATGAGCTCGTTTCGGCTGGCGGCACTGGCGACATTCCACCAGATTGGGAACCTTGATCGCGTTGTGAGAGCGGCGCTTACGCGATCTTGCCTTCGATTGCCTGCGTTTTGGGACACCCAAGAGGAATAGCCTCCATCTTCATGGTTGGAAATCCGTTTCCCGACAAAACGCACAATATAGCGGGATTCGCCTCGCGAGTCAAGGATTTTGCAATCGAGCCATTTGCCCTGTTCAGAAGTCATTGCTGGGTAAAGACGTGCGAGGATACAAAAAAAGTCTTTACCCCGGAGGGCGGCTCGTGAGGGCCGGCGCGAAGTGGTGGCGTGGCGTCAGGGCCGACAAGAAGCTGATTTGCCCGCAGTGAAAATGGCGACCTGCCCAGGTGTAATCTGCTCAAGAATAAACCCAAACAGGTTTGGGTCAGGTAGATACTGACCCCCCTGGGATCCGTCTTCAATGCATGGGTCCGGGTGTTCTGGGAGCGGTGGTGGCGGTGCGGTAGTCTGTGCCGGCCTCGGCCGTGCCGTCCTGTGTGGCGTACTGCACGGTAACGGGCTCCTCGGCGGGGCGGGTCATGTACACGTGGAACGTCGCGGTCTGTCCGGCCCCTCGACCTGGGCCACGTCCTTGGCCACGATCTTCGGATCGGCCGGCGAGGAAATACCCCGTCGACGACTCGTGGTCTTGCTTGCGCGCGATCAGCCACGTGACCAGGCCCACAAGACCCGTGAAGAAGGCGAACATTATCAGTGTGGCACTGTGCATTTGAGCCCGCATCTCCCTGTCAGTTCACGGACTGGATCCGCCAGTTCACCACCTTCGTTGCGGATGGTACAATCCGGATGGAGGCCACCGGGATGCGGGCGCGCTTCGCGGATCGCAAAGACGTGGAGCCCCGTGTTCCGGTCCCGTGCCGGGGCGGTGAACGATCCCTTTTTCATGCAGATCGCCCTCTCACTTGGGTGCCAGGGCCATTGAGGTCTGGATAGCGTAAGGGCAGGTGCAGCCGGAACTTGCCTCGGGCATAAGCAGGAGCCCGCCGGCGGGGATGATGTTGATCCAGCACCCCGGGCGCGTGACGTCCATCAGCCGAGTCTGCCTGCCCGTTGTCAAGTCCGTCATGTGAGGCTGTTCGCTCCGGTAGAACATGCACGCTGCCGAGGCCGATATCGTCCCGCACCCGTGCCCCCCGCGCCGCCACATCCAGCCCTCAACCTGCTTCCCGGTACGCAGGTAATAGGCAAGGGGACTCGTGTAGACGACGTCGCCGACAATAACTGGATGCTGATCCTGCTCGCCGTGACGTCCACCAGTCAACCCGGCCGTAGGTTGCGTGACCTGCCACAGCGGATTGCCGGTCTCGGCATCGAAGGCACACAGGTCGTACCGCATGGCGGTTTCGCGCTGCTTGGGGTCTCTGGAGATGTTCTTTGTCCCCGTCACGACGACCGTTTTGCTAGCATAGGACAGGTAGATGTTGTGTTGAAGGGCTTTCAGGCCCGGTACAGGCTTCTTCCACACTGTCCTGCCCGTTTGCAAGTCCAGAGCCACCAGGCTGCTGCCCTGTCCGAGCAGATCGGCCAGTGTCACCCTGCCGGTGGGAGCTTTGCGAGTCGCAGGATTGCTGCTTTCCACAAAATAGAGACGGCCGTCCCCCCCCGCAATGGTCGGGTTGATGATAACACCGGCCTGCCCCGTATAGGCCCACAACCTGCTGCCGGTCCGGCGGTTGAAGGCGAAGA
>JAUWKK010000032.1 GCA_030614245.1 Planctomycetota bacterium
GGCTCGACAGAGAATACGTGCCCCAAGTGCGCGACTGGCTCAGGAAGCAGGCCGAGGACAAGCGGCTCATCGAATGGATGCGGAAGGCGAAGAGGGTCGATCCGGGCAACCTGCCGCAGGCGATCAAGTACTATAAGATGATCGCCGGGGCCGCCTTGAGCGATCCGCTGGTCACCCGGGCCGAGGAACGGCTCGCCGAGATCGAGAAGCAGGCCGGCGAAGCCCTGGCGGCAGCCGAGGAAGCCGCCGGAGCCAAGCGATACGGTGAAGCAATGACAATGCTGAAGAAGCTCCGCCGCGATTACGAAGGCACGGACGGCGCCGGCAAGGCCCTTGAGAAGCTCAGGCAATTGAACGATGATCCGGCAGTTGCAGCGAAGGCCAAGGCCGAAGAGGCCGATGCGCGGCTCGCAAAAGCACAGCAACTGCTCGACAAGAAGGAATACGCCGTGGCCCTGAAGGTCTTCGACGCCGTTGCGAAACGCTACGAGCGCACCCCGGCCGCAGAGAAGGCGCTCGAGAAGGCCAGGGCTATGCGGGCGGATGCCGAGATCATGGCAGCACTTCGCAAGGAATCCGCAGCCAGAGACCGCAAACGGTGGCTGACGATGGCGAGGAACTTCATCAACAGCCGCCGGCCGGACGCGGCGAAGCCCTATCTCGACAAAGTCATCAAGAACTACCCCGGCACCTCGTACGCCGACGAGGCGAGGAAAATGCTCGCGGACAGTATGTGAGTTCCTCGTGGCGGCCGCAGCACGCCTGAGCCACCGGCCGGCTTCAATCCCCCAAGTGCTTCTCGACCAGTTCGAGAGCAGCCTTCAGTGCGTCGTCGATCTTCGCCGGATTCTTGCCGCCTGCCTGCGCGAGGTCGGGGCGGCCGCCTCCGCCTCCGCCGACGATGGGGGCGATCTGCTTGATGATATCGCCGGCCTTCACCCCCTTACCGTTCAGGTCCTTCGTCACGGCTACGATCATCGCCACCTTGCCGCCGGCCGGAGATGCCAGCACCAGCACTCCGCTCTTCACGGTCTTCTTGAACTCATCGGCGGCGGCACGCAGGTCGTCCATTGTCGCATCGTCGAGCTTGCAGCAGACCACTTTCGAGCCTGCGACTTCCCCCGCATCGGCAATGATCTTCTCGATACTCGTCGCGGGGCCCTTCCGCTTCTTGGCGGCGGCCACTTCCTTCTTGAGTGATTTTATATCGCCCTGAATCTTCTCGACGCGCTGTATCAGCGATGCCTCGGGGCAGCCGAGCAACCCCGAAAGGCCTGCGAGCGTCCCCTCCCGCCGCGCGACGAGGTTTAGAGCGGCCGTGCCCGTGACGGCCTCGATGCGCCGGACACCGGCGGAGATCGCACCTTCGCTCACGATCTTGAACAGTCCGATGGGGCCCGTCGAATCGAGGTGCGTCCCGCCGCACAGCTCGCTGCTGATCTCGCCTATCTTCACGACGCGGACTTTTTCGCCGTATTTCTCGGCGAACAGGGCGGTCACGCCATCTTTGCGGGCCTCGTCGTAGCTCGTCTCGTGGCAGCTTACGGGCAGATTCTGGAAGATAGCCTCGTTCACGCTGGCCTCGATGCGCTTTAGCTCGTCGGGCGAGACGGAGCCGAAGTGGGTAAAGTCGAAGCGGAGCCTCTCGGGAGCGACGAGCGAACCGCTCTGCTCCGCGTGCTCGCCCAAGTGCTTCCTGAGCGCCCAGTGCAGCAGGTGCGTGGCCGTGTGGTTGCGGGAAATGTTGAGCCGGCGCGTTTGGTCGATTCTTGCCGCCTTGACCTTGTCCCCAGTGTGGAGCTCCCCTTGCTCAAGCTCGCCATCGTGGAGGAAGTAACCGGACACTTTTCGGGTGTTCTTGACACGGAAAACGCTGCCGTTATCGAGCAGAATTTCGCCGATGTCGCCGATTTGTCCGCCTGATTCGCCGTAAAACGGCGTGTTATCCAAGGTTATGGACGCTGCTGTGGCCGGCTGAAGTTGATCGACCGCTTCGTCACCGACGATTATGGCTTTTATGGTGATGGAAACTGCGGGGTCGATTTCATCGTAGCCGACGAACACTGTGGGCTTCGCCTTCTCTTTGATGATGCTGAGCGGGCCGGTGTCGAAGACCTCGGTCATGTTCGAGCCGGCTCGTGCCAGTTCGCGCTGGCGTTCCATCGCGGAGTCGAAGCCGGGCCGGTCGACTGTCAGCCCCTGTTCGGCGACTATCGATTCGGTCATCTCGACGGGAAATCCGTAAGTATCGTATAATCTGAAAGCGTCATCGCCGGAGAGCACGGTCGAGCCGGATTTCTTCAGTTCTCCGACCATATCGCCGAGCATTCGCTCGCCCATGTCGAGCGTCTGATGGAAGCGTTCCTCTTCGGATTCGATGACTTTGGCGATGTTTGTTCCGCGCTCGGAGAGTTCGGGATAGTCGCATTTCATCACGTCGATGATGATGGGCAGGAGCTGATGGAGGAAGACGTCGTCGCGCCCGATCTCGACGGCGTCGCGGACCGCCCGGCGAATGAGACGGCGGACCACGTAACCCCGGCCGGTATTGCCGGGCAAGACCCCGTCTGCGATGCAGAAGGCAACAGCCTTGACGTGGTCGGCGATGCGGCGGATATTAGAGCCTTGCTCGGAGTCGCGCTCGTACCTGATGCCGACCATCTCGCATATGGCGTTGATGATCGGCGTGAAGAGATCGGTCGCGGCGCTCCATCGCACTCCCTGCATCACGGCAGCCATGCGTTCGAGGCCCATTCCGGTGTCGATATTCCTGTTCGGCAGATCGAGCAGCTTGCCGCCGTCCTGCCGTTCATATTGGGTGAAGACGAGGTTCCACACCTCGACGAACCTCTTGCATTCGCATTCGAGTCCGCAATCATCCCGGCCGCAGCTCTTGCCGTCGTTGTAGTCGAAGTATACCTCGCTGCACGGCCCGCATACGACGTTGGGCCCCTGCGAGATGACGTTCGCGGGCCAGAAGTTTTCGTCCTCGTCGAGTCTGTGAATATGCTCCGCCGGCAGGCCGATCCGGCCGCGCCAGACATCGTATGCTTCGCCGTCATCCTTGTAGACGGTCGCGCGCAGCGTGCGCTCGGGCAGTCCCATAGGCCCGGTGAGGAACTCCCATGCCCATTCAATCGCCTCGCGCTTGAAGTAATCGCCGAACGAGAAATTGCCGAGCATCTCGAAGAAACTGTGGTGGAACGGGCTGGTGCCGACGTTTTCGATGTCGGCCGTGCGGAGGCATTTCTGGACGGTGACGGCCCTGGAAAACGGCAGATGGCCCTTGCCCAGGAACATATCCTTGAACTGGTTCATCCCCGCTCCGGTGAAGAGCAGCGTCGGATCATCAGTGGGCACCAGCGAATCGCTCGGATAGGCGGCGTGGCCGCGTTCGACGAAGAACTTGGTGTACTCGTGGCGAATATCAGAAGCGTTCATCGTTTCTCTGCAATGCGATGTTCAGGTTGCTGACTCGGTCGTTGGGGCAGCGGGCGGGGCCTGGATGAGAGGTGAAAGGTGAAAGGCGAACAGGTGACAATCCGAATGTTTCGCCTGTTCCACTATTCGCCTGTCCGTTCGGGCATTCCGACGGCCTCGAGCACCTTGCCTTCGATCTCTTCGAGCAGATCGGGGTTATCGGCGAGGAAATCCTTGGCCTTCTCGCGGCCCTGGCCCAGGCGCGTCTTGCCGTACGAGAACCAGGCGCCGGTCTTCTGCGCGACATCATGTTCGACGGCAAGCTCGATAACATCGCCGTCGTACGAGATGCCGTGGTTATACATCAGGTCGAACTCGGCCTTGCGGAACGGCGGGGCCACCTTGTTCTTCTTGACGGTCACGCGCGTGCGGTTGCCGACTACCTTGTCGCCATCCTTGATAGCTCCGATGCGCCTGATATCGAGCCGGACGGATGAATAGAACTTGAGTGCCCGGCCGCCGGGGGTGGTCTCGGGGCTGCCGAACATCACCCCGATCTTCATTCGGATCTGGTTGATGAATATCATCAGCGTTCGCGATTTGCTGATGACGGCGGTGAGTTTTCTCAGCGCCTGCGACATCAGCCTGGCCTGGAGGCCGACGTGCGTGTCACCCATCTCGCCTTCGATCTCGGCCCTGGGCACAAGTGCGGCGACGGAATCGACCACGACGACGTCGACGGCGTTGCTTCTGACGAGCATCTCTGCCACTTCAAGGGCCTGTTCGCCTGCGTCGGGCTGGTTCACGAGCAGATCGTCGACGTTGACGCCGAGCCTCTTCATGTATGCCGGATCGAGTGCGTGCTCGACGTCGATGTACGCGGCTATGCCGCCCGCCTTCTGCGCGTTCGCGACGACGTGCAGGGCGAGGGTCGTCTTCCCGGAGGCTTCCGGGCCGTAGATCTCGACGACCCTGCTGCGCGGCAATCCGCCGACGCCGAGGGCGATATCAAGCGAGAGCGAGCCGGTGCTGATGGCGGGCACCCGCCGATGCACGTCGGCGCCGAGCAGCATTATCGCGCCTTCGCCGAACTGCTTTTCGATCTGTGAGACGGTGCGCTGGAGCGCCTCGCGGCGCTTGGAGGCCTCATCCTCCTGCTTCTGTTTCTTGTCCGCTCCTGCGGTGTTCTTCGCCATAGCGTTCCTCCGTTCTGCTAGTTGTCGCTGTGACGCGGTCGCTGATAGAGCTTGCTGCGGAACAGCGGGTCCTCCTGGTATATCTGCCGGCACTCGCCGCAAAGGTCGTATCGATGGCTCTGATAGAGCTGTTCGTCCACGTCCTGCATTTGGGCGAGTTCCTCCCTGCGGTCGTCGATCAGGTCGTCGTCGCACAGTTCGAGCGGATCACGGGCGGCGAAGATTTCGATCTTGACGACAAACCTCATCGGATCGTTCTCGATCATCGTCTTGCCGCAGAGATCACAGGTATATGAGATCATAGTTCATCTCCGGTGGTAAAACCCAGTTTGATTCTCGATTGCCTGCGCAGGCTGCCGGCCGGCGCCGTATCTTATCCCAGCTTCTCGGCCAGGAGCTTGTTGACTACTTTCGGATTGGCCTTTCCTTTTGTCTCTCGCATTATCTGGCCGACCAGGAAACCAACCGCCTGCTTCTTTCCCGATTTGAAATCATCGACGGCGGAAGGGTTCTCGGCGAGGACCTTCTCGACGACGGCGTCGAGCTCGCCCGTATCGCTTATCTGCCTGAGGCCCTTCCTTTCTATGATGGCCGGAGCGTCTTCGCCCGTCTCGACCATTTCCGCGAAGACCTCCTTCGCGATGTTGTGCGAGATCGTGCCGGACTTCTGCTCCTTTATGAGCGCGCCAAGGCGGTGTGCGGGCACCTTCCCGCTGAACTCCTCGATCTCGATCTTCCGATCTTTCATCTCGCGCATGATCTCGGTCATTATCCAATTGCTGGCGGCTTTGGGATCGTTGGTCTGGGCGGCGAGCCTCTCGAAGTAGTCGGCGGTTGCCGCATCGGCCACCAGCACACCGGCGTCGTAAGCGGGCAGCCCGTATTCCGTTTGGAAGCGCTTGCTGCGCCGGCCGGCGAACTCGGGCAGTTCGTCCCTGATCCTTGCCAGCCGTTCGTCGCTGATATTGAGCAGTATGAGGTCCGGCTCGGGGAAATAGCGATAGTCTGCCGAGCCTTCCTTGCGGCGCATCCGTGCCGAGACACCCCGCTCGTCGTCCCAGAGGCGGGTTTCCTGCTTGTTCTGCCCGCCATTCTTGAGGACGGAGGTCTGTCGGCCGATTTCGTATTCGGCGGCCTTCAGCACGGATTTCATCGAATTGAGGTTCTTCAGTTCGCACCTCGGTCCGAGCTCGGACGCACCCTCGGGTGCGACGGAGACGCTGGCCTCGAAGCGCAGCGAGCCCTCCTGCATCTTGCAGTCGCAGACGCCCATGTACAGCAGCATCGAGCGGAAGTCATTCATGAATGCGTCGACCTGCTCGAGGGTGTGCATGTCGGGCTTGGTGACGACTTCGAGCAGCGGCGTGCCCGTGCGGTTGAGGTCTACCTCGCTGTAGCGGGTGCCGGAGCCTTCGCTGTGGACGCGCTTGCCGGCGTCTTCCTCCAGGTGGACGTTGTCGATGTTGATCCGCATTGTCTCGCCGTCGATGTCTATGTCGATCCAGCCGTCGTCGCCGAGGTTGTTGTGACTCTGGCTGATCTGATAGTTCTTCGGCAGATCGGGATAGTAGTAATTCTTGCGGTCGAAGTACGTAACCTGCGTGATGTTGCAGTTGAGGGCGACAGCGACGCGGATGGCATAGTCGATGGCGAGTTCGTTCGGGACGGGCAATGTGCCGGGCATTCCGATGCAGACGGGGCAGGTCTGCACGTTCGGCTCGGCACCGAAATCGGTCTTGCAGCCGCAGAACATCTTCGATTTGGTGGCGAGATGAGCGTGGACCTCGAGGCCGATAGTCGGCAGGTATTTCATCATTTGGCCTCCGGTCGGCGCAGATGATGGTCGGTCTCGCGCTCGAAGGCGTATGCGATGCTCAGCAGGCGCCGTTCGTCGAAGGGCTTGGCCATTATCTGGAGGCCGATGGGCAGCCCCCGGCTGGTGAAGCCCGCCGGGATGGTGATCCCCGGAATGCCCGCGAGGTTCGCCGAGACCGTGTAGATGTCCGACAGGTACATCTGGAGCGGATCGGTTTTCTCGCCGATTCTGAACGCAGCGGTCGGCGCCGCCGGAGACACGACGCAGTCGACCTGCTCCCACGCGGTGCGGAAGTCACGCCGGAACAGTTCCCGCACTTTCGATGCTTTCATGTAATATGCATCGTAATAGCCGGTGCTGAGTGCGAAGGTGCCGAGCACGATGCGGCGCTTGACCTCATCCCCGAAGCCCTCGCTGCGAGAGCGGCTGTAAAGGCTGATTATGTCATCGCCCTTGTCGCTGCGGTGTCCGTAGTGCACGCCGTCGTATCGGGCGAGATTCGACGACGCCTCGGCCGTGGCGATGATATAGTATGCTGCTATGGCGTATGGGGTGTGCGGCAGTGAGATATCCACGAGCCTGGCGCCGAGTCTCTCGTAAAGCCTTGTGGCCTGGTCGATTGCCCCGGCGATCTCGGGATCTAGCCCTTCGCTGAAGTACTCTTTCGGGATGCCGATTTTCAGGCCGTCGACTCCGGCGTCGAGCTCGGCCGTATAATCGGCGAAGATATCCTTGGGATAGGAAGTCGAGTCGAGCGGATCGTGCCCGGCGATGACATTCATCATGACGGCGCAATCGCGGACGGCGCGGGTGATCGGGCCGATCGGGTCGAGCGAGGAGCCGTAGGCGACGAGCCCATAACGCGAGACGCGGCCGTAGGTCGGCTTCAGGCCGACAACGCCGCAGAAGGCGGCAGGTTGGCGGATGGAGCCTCCCGTATCCGACCCGAGGGCTGATGTCGCCTCGCCTGAAGCGACGGCTGCCGCCGAGCCGCCGCTCGAACCGCCCGGGATACAGTCGAGGTCCCACGGATTGTGCGTCACGCCGAAGGCTGAGTTCTCCGTCGACGAGCCCATAGCGAACTCGTCCATATTCGTCTTGCCCACGATCACGGCGTCGGCCGCGAGCAGACGCTCGACCACGGTGGCGTCGTAGGGCGGTATGAAGCTCTCGAGTATGCGCGACGCGCACGTGGTGGCTGTACCTTTAGTACACATGTTGTCTTTTACGGCAACTGGCAGCCCTGCGAGCGCTCCGGTCGGCTCGCCGGTGCTGATCTTGCGGTCGATCTCGTCGGCGCGGGCAAGCGCGGCGTCGCGATTGAAGCTGACATAGGCATTCAGGCCCGGCTCAAGCAGTTCGATGCGGCCGAGAACGGCCTCGGTGAGCTGCCGCGATGTAATCTCGCGGGCGACGATCCTGTCTTTGAGCTGATGGCCGGGCATGAAGCACATTTCGCTGCCGCCGGCATCGGGCACGTCGCTCACTGAGCCTCCAGTACAGATGACACTCTGGCGGTTTTCATTCTTGTATGGAGCAGGCCATGCCGCAGGCAGGCATGCTTTCCAACCTGCTGACCGATTGGCAGGCTGAAAGCCTGCCCACATAATTCAGTGATCAGTATTCAGTATTCAGTGGCCAGTGTTCAGTATTCAGTCTCGAAGGCCAGTGGCCAGTGTTCTTCACTGCTTACTGATAACTGGTTACTTCTTATTGGGCTCCCCGGTGATGTGCTCGGGTGGATTCATTCGATGACCCGTGGCACCTTGTATGCGTCGCGGGTCCGTTCGGGAGCGTTGGCGAGTGCATCCTCGCGCGGGAGCGACGGCCGCGGCTCGTCCTTGCGCATTACGTTTGCGAGGTCCCACGTATGGAATGCCATCTCGACGTCGTCAGTGTTCAGTTTGTTGAGCTGGTCCATGTAAGTCAGGATGTCATCGAGCTGCGAGAGGAACGTCTCCTCTTCTTCGGGGCGCAGTTCGATGCGCGAGAGCTCGGCAACATGCCTGACTTCTTCACGGCTGATGCGCACGGGAATATCCTCCCATAGTACTATTCGAGATGATATCCGCAAAGGCCGGCTGATGC
The DNA here is from genome assembly GCA_030614245.1 of Planctomycetota bacterium. Taxonomy (GTDB): domain Bacteria; phylum Planctomycetota; class PUPC01; order JABMSA01; family JAUWKK01; genus JAUWKK01. Next base: position 8,521 of record JAUWKK010000032.1, read on the forward strand.
AAGCAATTTCGTCGAAAAAGCAGGGCTTGGGCCAGGCCATTCCGCAGGCGGGCAGGCCTGGAGCGCCTGCCGGTCTCTAAACGGAATGGAACCACAGATAAACACAGATTAACGCGGATGAGTTGGTCTGGCTGCCGAGATGGGGCATGTGTTTGGCGTGTTTAGAATAGCGGCGGCTTGCAGCCCCGTTAGGGGCGGAGTGAGAAAGCCCACGGCAACGCCGTGGGTAAGGTTGCCGAGTGAAATCCGAGCCCCAACGGGGCGGACTAGTGCCGGGTATCGGCAGGCCATGCCGCGGGCGGGCGGGCTGGAAAGCCATGCCCCACGGAGAAATGCTGCTCCATAGGACAGATGCCGCCCCAACCCTCCATAGGCGGGCAGGCGGGGCGGAGGTCGGCATGCATGCAAAAAAGCACAGGAGGGCTGGGGCCAGCCCTCCTGCTCGAGCTGCTACCGGGGTGGGCGGCAGCTATCTGTTTTGAATCGATACCACCCTGGCCGAAGCGGGCCTCGGGGCGATGGATATCTCAACGCGGCGGTTCCGTTTGCGGTCGGACGGCGAATGGCCGGGTACGAGCGGATCGCGGTCGGCGAAGCTGCGGGAGATCATCCGGTTCGAGCTGACGCCGTATGCCCTCAGCGTGCGGAGTACTGCGAGTGAACGGGATGCGCCCAAGCCCCACAGGTCTGTGTAAATCGCCCTTGTAGCGGGCTTGACCACCGGCAGATCGTCTGTATGGCCGTCAATGTAGATGACATAGCCCGGCTCGACGGTCTTGAGCTTGCTGGCGACCTTCGCCAGGAGTCTCTTGCCGGCGGGCTTGACGTCCGCTTTTCCCAAGTCGAACTGCACGCGCAATATGAGCGAATTATTCTGCGGGCGATATTCGACGCCGGTGAGGCGTTTGAGGTCATCGATGATCGCAGCCAGCCGGGGATCCACTGAGCCGACGTCCTGGCGCTCCTTGAGCTGCTGTTCGAGGTCGGTGATATGGCTCTTGCTCTCGGCGAGCTCGACGAGATAGGTCTTGCCTTGCAGCCGCAAGTTCCTGTTTTCATCACCGATGGCGTTAAGGTCCATCATCAGGCGGCTTTTTTCGGCGTTCGTGTTCTGCAGTTGATCCGCGAGCGGGTTGTACTTCCTCTTGATGCTCACGTATCCCATTTTTTCCATCGGCCAGCAGCCGCCTGCTGCCACTGCTGCGACAATCAACAACAACGCTGCTTTTCCAAACCCCAGATGCTTCATTTTGGCTCCTTTCAACATATTTTGGGGCCCCAAGCCATTTTCCAGCCCTCCACGGGCGGGCAAGCAGGATGGATTCATCTGCACAAGTGGCCGCAGACGACATCCTCCTGCACGCTATCCATATCGTCAAGTCGACCGTGATTCTTAAGCGGCAAACCGAAAAAAGATACGTGACTATGCTGGAGAGAGTGTGCGAATTCGAAGCTTGTGCCGGTTTGTATCCCGCTCGGGTGTATATAATACCAGTATCCCAGGATTCGTTAGTCGCTCTTGTATATCTGTGGGTTTTTTCTTGAAATATCTTGTGAGCACGCTATAATCTGAAGTCTCCTGGGCGGGTTGGCTGTGTTTCAATGCCTCTGCCGGGAGCATGAGTCCTGTAGGAATCACCGCCTGAGGTCCCCCCTCGACGATGCCGAGCGCCGGCTCGGTGTTGTGATCAGGCCTGAATGATCGTTCTTTCTTACCGTGCGAAGTCGGAATGCCGCCCATGCCTCAGGCATGGCGGGCGAGATGGCGTTTCGACGAGCGAAGACACGTATTCATATCCAGACTGGAGTGCGGAAAGCTATGCTTGGACGCAGCAGTGCATGGGGCATCGATGTTGGTGAATCGACGATTCGGGCGGTAAAGGTGAGTGCGGAGAAAGGCCTGGCCCGGATAGTGGCCCTGGATGTCATCCACCGGCCCAGAGGGTCGGCCGCCGCCGGTTACATAGACCGGGACGAGCAGTTTCGAGCGGCAGTCACGCAGCTTCTCTCACAGAATCCGATCGGGCGCGACACGGTGGCGATCTCGCCGCCGGGGGCCGGTTTCGACCGGTTCATACAACTGCCGCCCGTCGAGAAGAAGCGTATCCCGCAGATAGTCAGCTTCGAAGCCCGGCAGCAGATTCCGTTCCCGCTCGAGCAGGTAGTCTGGGATTATCAGCCCGTAACCACGGATCCGGCCCCGGGGCAGGAGATCGAGGTCGGGCTGTTTGCTTTCAGGGCCGAGGTGATCGAGAACTTCCTGAGCAACCTGAACCAATGCGGAACCGGCGCCGATATGATCGGCATGGGCCGCCTGGCTCTCTACAATTTCATAATGTTCGATCGCCCGCCGTCGACAGGTACGATGGTCGTGGATTTCGGTGCGTCCTCGACCGACGTGATAATCATGCACGCCGGCAACTTCCGCGTGAGGTCGATACCATTCGCCGGTGATACTATCACCAAGGCGCTTCAGAACAAGTTCGGCATCTCGTTGGACGAGGCCGAGGATCTGAAGCGGAAGGCAGGCCAGGCGGGCCAGAGCCGGCAGGTCGAGAAGCTTCTGAACGTGATGCGGCCGACAATCGACAAGATCGTGGGGCAGGTGGTTCAGACGCTCGGTTTCTTCCGTTCACAGTTCCAGGACCTGAAGGTGGATCAGTGCTGGCTGGTCGGCGATGGTTTCAAGCTTGCCGGTGCCGAGGAACAATTCCGGCGTGCCCTCGACTGCCCGGTTCAGCAGCTTGGCGACCTGCACAACGTGGCACTGGGCGAAGAAGTGCTCACGTCGCCGTATCGCAATGATCTGGCGTCGTTCGGCACGGCGATTGGGCTGGCCCTGCAGGCGATGGGCCTGGGGCCGGTGAAGATCAACCTGCTGCCCAAAGACATGCTGATGCAGCGCGAAGTCTCGCGCAAGAAGCCTTTTGCAATCGCTACGCTCCTGGCGATCGGCCTCACGATGGCCTCACTCTACCTCACCCAGGCCCGTGGCGCCAAGGTCTGGCCTGAAATCAGCGGAAAACTCACATCGAAGATATTATCAATAGAAGCCGGTATGAAGAAGCGCGCCGATGCCGAGAACCTCGTCACCATAAAGAAGCGCTGCGACAGGCTCGCAAAGCTCGGCCACGGCCGCCTCACGATACTGGATGCCGTCAACAAGATATCGGACGTATTCAAGGAAATGCCCGTGGACACAAAAGGAAAGGGCATTTACCTGACGAGCCTGAAGGCCGACATGCTCTCGCGTCGGCTGGATGAGAAGGAGCTCACTAACCTGCGGCTGACGACTGCCGCAAAGGAACTGATCCCTCGCGACAAGGCCGTGATGCTGTTCGTGCTCAATGCCGAGACGGAGCAGAAGATAGAATACGTAACCAACGAGCTGGTCAACAAGCTCCAGAAGTGCTTCCCGGATGCGTCTGTCGCACGTTGGGAGACGCGAGTTATGATTCCTGCCGCTCTACGTGACGAAGCGGGGCCAGACATGGCAGGGGCAGAAGGTGCCGCCAAACCGCTCGAGATCAACGAGTTCGAGGTCTCATGGCAGGTTCCGCTGCTACCGCCTGAGCCAGGAGAAACCTCCAGGACCGGTAAGAACGGGAAAGGATGGAACGAATAATGGATTTCGTCAAGAAGAATCTCTTCTGGCTGTGTGCCGGGGCCATTCTCCTGGGTGAACTAGTATTCGGAGTCGTCTGGCTCAGGGCGAAGTTCAGCGAGAACGCGCGCGAGGAACAGAAGGTTGAAACCAGCCGCAAGAGCCTCGACCGGCTCCTGGACCAGCGGGATAGACTCGCCAACGACGACATCCTGAAGGCCGCCGAGGCGCATCGCGATGAGGTTGAAGAGAACTATCTCGAAACGTTGCTCTTCCTGCTGGAGCGCGACTATCGGATCGAGCGCATCGTGCCGCCCCCGCCGTCGGGCAGTCCATTCGACCTGAGCAAGACCGACCGTGCCGCCCGGCAGCAGAGCTACAGGGAGCATGTCAGGGCGCTGCGGGCGGATGCCGAGGCCGCCGGCATCACCCTCCCCAACGAAACATCGATAGCAGAGGCCAAGTGGGTCAGAGTCCCCGAGGCCGCACAGATCATCCAGGCCTTCAAGATGCATTGGCTCCAGCAGGCCTGCGTGGAGGCAATGAAGGCCGTGTTGAAGGACTTTCCCAAGGCCAGGATAGCCATCCACTCTTTCTCTTTCAGCAGGGGTATTGCCGGCGGCACCATCATCGAGCGTCTGCGCGGCACGGGCAAGGACGACAAGGAATACAGCCGCATCATCTTCAAGCTCCGCGCGTCGATGCGGTTCGAGGATGTCCCCGTCTTCATCTCGCGACTGCTTGAAGGCGACACAACAATTGACGTCAGGTCGTTCGGCATAACTAAGAAGGACATCGCCGTCGGCGGCGGGGGCGCCGGCGATGCTGCCGCGACTGCCGCCGACATGCGCCTCGCAGGAGTTGAGTTCGATCTCGAGGCTTTCGATTTCGACGTCTGCATCGAAAAGGTCGTCTTTGCCAAGCCGAAGTTCAAGAACGTCACCGCTGCCGGGGACTGGCTCAAGAACAGGCGCTCCAAGCTCGGCAACAGCGTTCCCGACAAGCGCGGCCTCCAGAAGTTCCTCATCGAACGCATCGAGACAGTCAAGCCCAAAGAAAGTGCCAACGGCACCGAATACATCCTTTATCCCAAGAATCGGACTACCCAGCCCAGACATGATCTCGAGATAGACACCGGCGTGACGGTGTTCTTCGCCACGGTAATGGAATAAGCACCTGACGGATGAAACCCTGCCGAAGGCAGGCAAGCGCCTGCCCGCCTATGGCGGGGATAAACACAGATAAACACAGATACCCATAACATCAGCGTTCATCTGTGGTTGCCTTTCTTGGTTGAGTTTCGCAGGCCTGCCTGCGATTCTGGCAGCTATCACCGCCTGAGGTAATTCGAGATGGATCTTAC
>JAUWKK010000125.1 GCA_030614245.1 Planctomycetota bacterium
ACTTCCCGGAAATATAGTGTGCTATCCATGTGACGCGGCGCAGCCAATAATCACATGTGCCGTCACCGCAATTGGGAATTGTTCAGCACCTCGCACGCCGCCTGGACCACTTCTTCGGCGACGATATCGGTCACACAGACGGGATCGGGACAGGTGCGCCTTCGGCACGGGCGGCAGGGGAGTTCGCGCTGGACTACTCGGCATCTTTCGCCGGTCGGGCCGTAGATCTCGGGGTCTTTCGGTCCGAATATCACCACGAGCGGCGTTCCCACGGCCCAGGCGATGCGTGCAGGGCCGCTGTCGGCTCCTATGAAAAGGTCCGCCCGGCTGATAAGCGCCGCCAGTTGCTTCAGCGACTGCGTCTCGGGGCCGATCACGGGCGTACAATCGGCCTGCATAGCGATTCTCGCGCACATTTCACGCTCGCCCGGCCCCCACGTCAGCAGGCTTATCACGCCATGCCGGTCGAAGAGCAAGTCGGCCAGTTCGGCGTACCGGCCCTCGGGCCATTGCTTGTAGACCCCGAACCGGCTGACTCCCGGATGCAGGGCGGCGATGGTATCGTCGACTGCAAAGTTTTTTTCATAAAAGCTCTTGGCGAACCGCCTCGCTTCGCTGCCTGTCGGCACTTGCGGCTCGGGATCGAGCGGGACTTCGCCCAGGCACGAGAGCAGCTTGAGGCCCCGCTCGACACGGTGCAGCTTGCCGATGGGGAGCACCACGTGGTGGGTGTAGGCCAAGTGGCTGAGTTCCTTCGAACCGCGCCGCGCGAAGCCGACACGATGCCGCGCTCCGGTGAGCCAAGTGACGACGCCCGAACGGAAATTCCCCTGCAAGTCGAGCGCTGCGTCGTAGCTTTTCTCGCGGAGCCGCCGCTTCAGATCGTCGAAACTGCGTTTGAATGCGCCCCACCGCATCGGCGAACGGAGATCAGCGGCAAGCTCACGTCTGGGGATGACTATCAGGTCGTCCAGCATCGGATGCCCCTGCAGTATCTGATCGCATGGCGGCTCGACCGCCCAGGCGATGTGCGCATCCGGCAGCATCGCGCGCAGCGCGGTGAGCGCCGGCAGTGCATTGACCACGTCTCCCAGCGCACTCAGACGCACGATCAGTACGCGACGGGCTTCCCTCGATGGAATTGCGGGCGTGGGGTTCATAGGTCAAATCCGAAACGGCCGATCAACTGTCCAGCAGGAACCAGAAGACCCGATGGACGGCGACCTGCCTGGCACACGCCTTCAGCATGGCGCGCGGACTCATTTCGAGGAGCTCTTCGCCGTAGCTTCGCAGGAACCTCAGGCGATCTTCATTATCGACCGGACAGGGCTTGAGCCGCATTTTCATCAGCGAGCGGCCAAGCCGCATCAGCTCGCGGCGCCGCTGCGGCGGCGTCACTTTGTCGAGCAGCCGGGAGCCGTCCAGATCGATTATACTGACTTCCACTTCTCCGCTCCTGCGCCGCAGCATCAGGTTGTTGACGTTCAGGTCGCCGTGGACGAGCCCGGCGCCGTGCATTCTGCGTACGGCCACAGCGGCCGCTTCGATGACCTGCCGCTTCTCGCGGAGCACGTCGCGCGTGGTCGTGGCGGGATACCAGGCGATGTATTCTCCGACCGTGATCGCCTCCCGGATTTCGAGCGAGACGATATCCGACCTGAACGTCGGCCCGAACGCGCGTCTCTGCACCACGGCGACGATCTCCGGCGTGAGGATGCCCCTGTCGGCCGCTTCGCCCGAGATGCTCAGTTCCGTCAGCGCCCGGCCGCGGCCGAGGTATACGTCGCGCAGCAGCCTGCCGAACAGCCCGCCCCGGCGGCAATGCCGGACGACCAGCCGCTCCTCGCCGAACGGCACGAGAAACACCGCGCCGCGGCCGCCCTCGACCGCCTCACCGCCGGCACGCTCGATCATCGCCGCGGGTTCCTCGATGCCCATCTCGAACAGCCGGTCGGCATATTCACGCCGAAGCGTGAGCAGTGCGCCGTTTTTCTCCATGCGCACCAGCGGCCCGGCGGACGCATCATCGGGCTGGGAAGTTGGCGAGGTGACAGTCATAGGCGAAGCGGCCCGGAGTTTTGCACCATTGTCAGCCGGAACGGCGATTGAGTCAACAAGTTCTTCTCCAATCATGGGGATTCTATTGAATTGCCGGTTGTCTTCCGGGGCGGTGTTGCAGTTATCGGGCGCAGGAATTGAAACCACGGATAAACGCTGATAAACGCAGATAATGAGAAGACGACCTATCTGGACAGGCGGACCAAATCATCCGCATTGATCCCTGCCCGGCGGCAGAAAGAAAGGAACAAGAATTGAAACCACGGATAAACGCAGATAAACGCAGATAATGAGAAGGCGGCCTATCTGGAAAGGCAAACGACATCATCTGCATACATCTGTGTTAATCTGTGTTCACCTGTGGTTCCATTCCAGCCTGCCGATTCCCGGCGCTCCTGCGCCCCTTCAGAGCTTGTGCAATTTCACGTTCTGGCCCCACCTGGCCCTAGGGCCATGTTGCCGTGGGCTATTCTATTTCGCCCCTGACGGGGCTGCAAACAAGGCCGGGTGTCACGGTGAACCGTACTCGGTTGGCCGTGCTTGCCTACCCGCCTGCCTATCGCAGGCTTATCTGTGTTCATCTGTGTTTATCTGTGGTTTCGTTCTCTTGGTTCTCTCCTCGTGCGAACCGGCTCCGGATTCGATTGATCTGCTTGAATACCGTACGTTCCGACGATAGACTGAATGTAGCATAAGAGCCGCGCCGCCAGATGCACGAGGAAGGGGAGAAACACATGCCGGAAGCGGATTTCGAAGACCACGAGAAAAAGGGCAGGCTCAAGATCATCGGGCTGGTGCTCCTCGGACTGGTGATCATGCTGGTGGCGGGCTTGTATCTGGCGTACGCCATATTGACGAGGCCGGTGATGTCGGTGAAGGAGATGGAGGATGCCTTCGCCAAAAGCCGCGCGTTCCTGCAATCGGCCTCACCTGAGCGCCTCCAGCTCGGGAAGGAATACGTAGCACTGCTCGCTGAGTTGCCCCAGCGGCCCCTAGGTGATTGGTATATCAAATGGGACAGCCAGGAATACAGGCAGGGGGCGCGTAAGTGGCTCGAAGCAAGCTCCGCTTATCTGGAGGAGCTCCACGCTTTGACAGCCAGAGGCCCCGGCGCCATCGAATTGGATCTTGATGAGGGGCTGAACACACTGGCGCCATCGATCCAGCAGCCCCGGGCCCCGGCACGACTCTTGCGAATCGACATGGAAGATGCAGCCGAGGCCGGGGATGGTGCCCGCGTCCTCCGCGACGCAAAGGCCGTCGATTGCATCGCGCAGACGATTGAGCATCGAAACGTCTTCATATCCCACCTTGTGGCAATCGCGTGCCGATCGATTGCACTCAGCGCGCTCATCGAGGAACGCACTAAGCTCGACGATGCAACTATAAAGGAACTGATCGCGTGGCTCGAACGGGCAGAGAAATCGCTTCCCCCGCCTGCCGACGCTTTCCTGGCTGAGATGATCGTGGCCGAATGGATGTACAGGAAGGGATTCAGCTCCTTCGACCTTGATAAACCGCTCTTTCAGGCGGGACAAAAGGGCTTCTTCAGCCGTCTGTCTCTGAAGCAGACCAGCATCCTCGTCCGGGTTCAGCAGGATGTGATCGAGGCGGCGAAGTTGCCCCCACGCCAAGCAATTCCTGAACTCAAGCGAATCGTGGAAGATGTTGAGGCGGCTGTAGCAGGAAGCAAGCTGAAGAAAATGGATTATGTTCTGGCCGCAAAGCTGCTGCCCGCCATGAAGACCGCATACAGCCTCATGATAATACAAGTCGCCAGGTATCGCGGTGCGCGCATCGTCCTCGCTCTCGAGCTCTACCGGCGGACGCACAAGGCATATCCAGAAGAGCTCACGGCGCTCGTGCCCGAGTTCATCGAGTCGCTTCCAGCCGATCCTTTCACCGACGAAGCGTTCAAGTATCTCCGTGAGGGCGACGAATACCGGCTCTACAGCATCGGCGCGAACCTGGAGGACGACGGGGGCCAGGAGGTCGTCCCGAACGATGATTACATCATCTTCCCTCAAGAGCCGTAGTGAGGCGAAAGGCCGCTTCGGCAGCCGAATACGCCCCTGTTTCATCTTGCGTTCACGGCTTTACACACAAGATGATACTTTGCCATCACCGCTTGCGGCTTGACATCCCGGCGATTCGAGGGTATATTCACCATTAACGGATGTGTCTCAACAGGAGATCTCGCTATGGCCACCGTGCATCAGGGCCAGATGAAGGCCGACGGACGGAAGTTCGCCATCGTTATCAGTCGGTTCAATGAGTTCATCACCGGCAAGCTGCTGGATGGAGCGATGGACTTCCTCGTGCGTCACGGGTGCAGCCCGGACGATATCGACGTCTACTGGGTGCCCGGTGCCCTGGAGATTCCGGTTGTCGCACAGAATGTGGCGAGGGCCGGCAAACACGATGCGGTGATCTGCCTGGGCGCGGTGATCCGAGGCGGTACGCCGCATTTCGAATATGTCGCCGGACAGGCCGCGAAGGGCATCGCCCAGGTCGGCCTGAATACGAATATTCCAACGATCTTTGGCGTTTTGACGACGGACTCAATCGAGCAGGCTATCGAGCGGGCCGGCACCAAGGCCGGAAACAAGGGTGCCGAGGCCGCCGCTGCAGCCGTCGAACTGGTCGACCTGCTGCACAACCTGTAACTGCCCGGAGAGAGCCGGATGGACTTCGAATCCGAAGTGGCGGGCAACCGCGCACCGGTGCGCAAGCGTACCCGCGCCCGCGAGTTAGCACTCCAGGCGCTGTACATGCTCGACCAGCGCGGAGCCGAGGTCGCCGACTACATCGACGACTTCATCGGCAACGCCGACCACGATGCCAACGTGCGCGATTATGCCACGAAGCTCGTCGTGGGCATCCGCCGAAACCGCAAAGAGATCGACGGCCGCATCAGCGCGGTCGCCGAAAACTGGGACCTATACCGCATGGCGGTCATCGACCGCAACATCCTCCGCGTAGCCTGCTTCGAGATGCTACACCTCGACGACATCCCACCCAAAGTAGCCATAAACGAAGCTATCGACCTCGCCAAGAAATACAGCACCGAAGAATCCGGCAGCTTCGTCAACGGCATCCTGGACAAGATAAAGCAGCAAATCGGCAGGTAGACGCGGTGCGCAAAAACAATTGCAAAATTGTGTTGACTTTTATCACAATAATGCTATAATACGGTAAGAGGAGCAGCGGAAGAGAACAGAGGCTGCGATGCCGAAAACAGAGGTCGTATTCTTTGCCGAGGACAAAGGACGTGCGCCCGTCTTGGAATGGCTCGATGATCTGCCGGCGAAGGTGCAGAACAAGTTCATTGCGCGGATTGAGCTTCTGGCAGAGCTTGGCCATGAGTTGCGGCGGCCGCTGTCCGACTATCTCCGCGACGGTGTGCACGAGCTTCGGGCGAGGCACGTGCAGGTGCATTATCGAATTCTGTACTTCTATCACGGGCAGAGGGCGGTCCTCTCCCACGGGATAACGAAGAAGGGCAAAGTTCCGGACAACGAGATCGATCGGGCCGTGAGACGACGCGGTGAGTTCAAGCGTGACCCCGAAAGACACACGTACCGAGAGTAACATATTTGGCAGAGGAGAGACGGCATGGGCGCAAAAAAGGAGACGAGCAACGCAGTAGAGATTGTTCATCGGCGCTATATCAAGGACGACCCTGAGAGGAAGGCGGCGCTGGAGGCAGAGCGTGCGAACGCGCACGTCGCACTTATGATCCACGATCTGCGGGTCAATGCAGGTCTGAGTCAGAAAGAGCTCGCGGAGCTCATCGGCACAACTCAATCCGTCATCAGCAGATTGGAGGACACCGACTACGAGGGACATTCGCTTTCGATGCTGACTCGGATCGCGAAGGCTCTCAACCAGAAATTGACCGTCGTCATGACCGCCAAAGACCAGAGGCCGAGACGCTGAAGCCCGGGATGAGAGCGACCAGATCGGGGCTGTACCAGCAGACCGGCCCGCGCGGGGCCAAGGGCAAGGAAGTGGCCGTGACCTTTCTGGTGTCCTGCAAAGGTCACCAGACGGGAGGATTCACCCGGCGCTGAGGATCCTGATAAACAGGCATATGTCCTGTGGGCAACGGTGGGTCTGCCGTGACGCGAAACTCATCTTCCTCCCTGTACACAATCAGCCCAGGCAGTCTGAAGGCAACAATCAGACGCCAACTGACAATCGCCTCGGCGATCTCATCCTCGGATACAAGTTCTTTATCCGCGCGAATGATTATGTCGGCGATCTTATGCCGGTTTGCTGTGTACAGATCAGGCAGAGTCAGCTCGGCCAGCCAGAACTCTTCAGGCAGTATGGTGGAAAGCTGTCTCAGATGAGGCTCGAGCACTCGGTTGCCTTCACTGTCATGTTCGGAACCAAGATGCTTGAGATAGTCGGCTCTTGAGACCAAGAATGTGCGGATGACAACGCACCGGTTCTTGGTTTCGGTCGCCTTGACAAGTTCGGTCAACCAGAAATCCATGCCCTCCCGCAGTTCGAAAACCTCCGAGAAGCTTCCAACCACATGTTCCGCTGCAAGATGAGCAACTCGTGGTTTGATTCTGACGCCGGCAGGTGTCACGGCAATGGCGTCACATTCCTTCGGGCTGAGGAACTTTTCAGTATTCGGCAGGCACAGGTACATTCCATAGTTGTCGTCATTCAAGATGAAATGGTCGACCCAAGCTGTGTTCTCTACTGCAGCCTGATTGGCGGGGTAAGTCCATTTCATCCAGATGTCCGTGTTCATCGTGTGGCCGATCACGGGCACAACATGACCTTCGTTGTTTCCTGTCGGGAACAGCAGCAAGACTGGAAACCCTGATTCAATGTTCGCGTACATATAATCCGAGAGAGATTCACCTGGCTCCGATTGCCTCACCTCCACCTCAAGACCAGCTTCATCCCCAAGGAATTTCTGAAGCACATCCCATATCTGCGTTAGAGTTAGAGAGGCACCCGAAACCTTGCTGGGAGCATCATCATCGTAGAGCAGCCGGTTTATCTCCTCGAACGAAACTCGCTTGGGTACAGGCCAATTGTAGTTGTTCAGCACCATCCTGAGGCCGGCGTGCGCACAGCAATTGCTGTAACCATTCTGCTGGCAGAAGTAGCTGCCATATACCTCAAAGTCCGTCTCATTATTGATCCTGACGAAGAATGAGTTGGCCCAGCGTACATAGTTGTTTAGCAGACGGGGGATTGAGACGACGCTCTCCCACACAACGCTATTCGCAGAGCCATCCGGCCCGTTGAAAGTCAGGATCATGGCATAGGCCAGCATTGCATCATTGGGCTGGAAGGGGATGTCATCTGCTTGCGAGAAGGAAGACTTGAAGAAGGATATACGAGTCCATTTCGCTGAATCCGAGCAACTGGGAACATAGTTCGAAATTGCAGACACCTCTTCAGCAAGTTCGTCATTATTCCGGTCGAGCGGCTCCTCAACGAGCGTCGATGCCCCCATCTTGCGCATTAGTGACAGCAGCCGGTGCAGGGCAGCATTGTGAGAAGCGCCTTCGAAACCATCGGCCTTCTCAAAGAAAGATAG
>JAUWKK010000163.1 GCA_030614245.1 Planctomycetota bacterium
ATAAACACAGATAAGATCGTATGGATGCCCAGATGGGGAATATGCATGGCGTGTCTGGAATACCGCCGCCAACTGGCAGCCCCGAAGTGGCGTAAAAGATCAGCCCACGGCAACGCCGGGGGTAAGGTTGTTTTCGTGTCATTCTGAGCGAAGCGAAGAATCTTTAGCATGTGGTGCAGACTTTCCAGGCTGCAAATGCATGAATTGGCAGGCTAAAAGCCTGCCCCACGTTGCGAAAGATGCTTCCCTGCGCCCGCTTCACGCCGGTCCGGCGAACTTCACGGCGTTGCGGAAGACACGCAAGCCGTCACCTTCGGGTTTGAGGCCGTCGCGCGTCCAGCGGGGGTGCTGCGTGGGGAGGCAATGGCGTTCGGGATGAGGCATAAGGCCGAATATCCGCCCGGTCCCGTCGCAGATGCCGGCTATGCTGTCCGCTGAACCGTTTGGATTCCACGGATACACGGGCTCGCCGCCGTTGGGATCGACATACCGCACGACCACCTGCCTGCGGTCGATCAGTTCGCTTATGGCGGCGTCATCGGCTGGGACGAATTTCCCCTCGGCGTGCGCGACGGGCAGATACAGTTCGTCGCCGTCGTCTACGAACACCGAGCAGTTCTCGGGCGCCTCGAGGTGCACCCAGCGGTCTTCGAAGAGGTTGGAGTCATTGAACGTCAGCGTTGTCTTCTGCGTGGAGTTTTCGCAGAAGGGGCCGGGGAGCAGGCCCGTCTTGACGAGGACCTGGAAGCCGTTGCATATGCCGATGATGAGGCCGCCGCGATCGACGAACCTGCGGAGCTCGTCGCCGAGCGAATAGCGCAGTTCGTTTGCGAAGATGCGCCCCGCAGCGATGTCGTCGCCGTATGTGAAGCCGCCGGGGATCGCGATGATCTGGAACTTGTCGAGCAGCTTGCGGTTCTCGAAGATGCGGTTGACGTGCAGGAGCTCGGCATCGGCGCCGGCAAGCTCGAAGGCGAACTTCGTCTCTTCATCGCAATTCGTGCCGGCGGTTCGAAGGATCAGGACGTTGGGGGTGGTCATGCTTGGCTTATTCCTTCGATTAGTATTGCTCTGATGCGCGGCGGGTATTCCTTGACGAGGGCCTTTCATGTCTCTGGCCCACCTACCACTTCAGCGGCTTCTGCCAGGATTCCTTCAGATCATCAATCGATTCATGAATCACCGTCTGTCCATCTTTCCCTTGCACGACGAGGCGCCCCGCATCCGTTACAACTCCGATCTCGGCGTGGGGCACGTCGCGGAGGGCGTCGGTGAAGGCCTTCGCATTCTGCGGCTCGACTTCGACGATGAACCGCGAGTTCGATTCGGAGAACAGGATCGTATCGTCGCATTCAAGCGCCTCGTATACGAAAGAGAAGCTGTAGTCCGTGACTACACCGAGAGCGTCCTCGCCAGGAGTTGTAAGTCGGAACGACTCTAGCCCGCGCAGGTGATCTACCGCTGCAGCATGACTCTTGGCCTCCCACAGAAGCAAGGATCTGAACCCGATTCGAGTAGGCACCACAGGGCCAAGGTATAGCAGCACGGTATCCGTGAGATCGTTGGCAAGGAGAGCAAAATCCGGAACAGGCATCAGCTTCACAACTTCGTTGCTCTGTGCCTGTATGAGGTCCAGTTTCGCCACCCCGAAGTTGAAAGTCGCATTGAGTTCTGCATTCGAGAGCCTGGTGAATCCCGGGTCCGCCTTCCGGAACGCCCAGCCGGGATCACGTCTAAGTAGCTCGACGATGGCTTCCCCTGCCCGATCCAGGTATCCGTGTCCATAGTCGTAGCGCGATTCAAACACCAACTGAAAGACGATGGGTTTAGCGCTGAAAGGACGCTTACTCATTGGCTGGCCACCCTTCTCCAGACTATCCGATGGGCATTGACCTCACTCCTTCATTATAGGACGTCTACTCATCCAGTGCAAACGTCCTATCTGCCTAGATTCACCCCACATCCCCCGCGTTTGGCTTGGGCTTGACGGGTGCGTTACTTCTGCGTTTCTCGGAATCGAGCGTGGGCAATCGCCTGAGCCGTCAGTGACGCGACGAAACTTCTGAAGCTCAACTCAGGCAAAGGTTCGCGATATCCGCCCTTAAGTCCTTCCTCCCGATCCGAGAGAATAAGACACGCGGAATCATACAGGCGCTCGCGCACCAGTTTCAGACACAGCAACTGGTAGCGCTTCTCATACGACGCCCCACGGAATTCCTCGAAAACACTGAAATGCGGCTCTGTAACCTTGATGGGCCTTGTCGATCCAGGTGCGTCCTCGAGTAGCAGAAAGTAGCCCAGCCACGGGCGGGACGAGTGCGCAAAAGCACCTTCCCTGTACGCGGTGAGTATGTCGGTTGCACTTCCGAGGGCTTCCTCGGCGCGATTGTTGTAGTTGTTTCCGAAGGAAGGCCCGACGTGAGACTTGAACTCGATCGTTGCCAGCAGGCGGTCGTCCACAACAGCCAATAAGTCCCACTCTTTCGTCGGCCTGAAGAACCCCGGCAGAACCACCCGCTTCTTCACGAACACCGACGCCCGAGGCAGGCCGCTCTCGACAAGCAGTCGTCTGACAAGATCAACAAACCCGTCCATCTGAGCTCCACCGGTGACGGCTCTTCTGCTGCCTTGGTCGGACTTGCCACTGACAGAGCCCTGTCGCCGGCGTTGCCGCCTCCGAGTCTGCCAGAACTTCCGGACGGCCGAGGCCAGTTGCCTGTCCAGGTCGATCATGCAGTATCGCTCCTCGTTCGCACGACATCGATCTTTGTCTTGCTGAAAAGCCCTGCCGTCTCTTTGCGGAGACGACCACACGCCATCTCGAAGTACTTCGGATCCAGCTCGACAGCGATACTGTTCCTGCCGGTCCTGGCGGCAGCCAGGCTGCTCGTACCCGTGCCAGCGAACGGGTCCAGCACAGTGTCGCCTGCGAAGCTGAACATCCGTATGAGCCGTTCCGCGAGTTCAAGCGGGTATGGCGCCGGATGATCCTTTGTGGATGCTCCAGGCAGGTTCGTCCACACCTGCTGAAACCATTTCCTGTGATTCTCTTCAGAGATGACGCTCAATATGCGGGCCGCGAGTGACGGCTTTCGGTAGCCGCCGGGTTTGCGCTGCATCAGGATGAACTCGATGTCATTCTTGATCACGGCGTTCGGCTCGTAAGGTTTGCCCAGAAAGCCCGAGCCGCCGTCCACCTCATACGTTGCGTTGGCTATCTTGTGCCATATGATCGGGGCAAGATTGTCGTACCCTATCTCACGGCAATGCTCTTGAATCGATGCATGCAGAGGAACAACCGTGTGGCGACCGTTATTCCTCCGCCTGGACAGGCATACATCCCCAACCACACAAATCAGACGCCCTCCCGGAACAAGAGCCCTGTAACAATGCCGCCACACTTTGTCCAGTTGAGCCAGAAACCGGTTATAGTCGGCGATATCCCCCAGTTGTCCTTCTGAGTGCCGGTATTCTTTCAAAGTCCAGTACGGGGGGGATGTCACAACGAGATGGACGCTTTTCTCGTCCAGGAAGTCCAAGTTGCAGGCATCGTGGAGATGAAGGCGATGATTGGTGGGCAGCGATTGAACCGCGGCTCCAATCAGCGCGAGGCGCCGTTTGTCCTTCGCAATGCTGGGCAGGGCCGGCTGAGGATTGTCCAGTTCCCGCAGCTCCTCGGGGACAGCATCAATAAGATCAGGCATCGTCGCGTCGCTCACAGATTGGCCTTCAAGCTCATAAAGACCTCGCACACGCACACACTTGCACCCTCGTGCAGATCCAGATGCGGCTATTCTGTCCTATGTGCCGGCTCGTGTCAACAGTCCACTTCTGCCTAGATTCACCCCACTTCCCCCGCCGCCGCGGCCGCCTCGGGCAATTCCCGGCTGATCTCATCCAGCCGATACCCGAAACCCGGGCCCCGGCTGGTGCTCAAGTCGACCGCTCCGTCGCGGCGCTCGTACAGACCGGGGTGGACGGCCGCCTCGGGGTTCGACGCCTCGGGATAGAACTGCATCGCGTTCGTCTCGACACCCATTATCGTGCCGGCATGCGCGGCGAGCAGGCAATGCGGTATCTGCGCGAGCATCGGGTTCGTCAGGTCCTGGACCATGAGCGTCATGCCGTGCGCCTTCGCCCAGCATAGCGTGCGCAGCGCCCCCGTCTGCGTCTTGCAGGTCTTGAGTGCGACGCCCGTCCAGCCGAGCTGCCGGCCGAGGCGGACGAGCCGCCAGTCGTGAGCGCTTTCGTCCATGAAAAGCGGCTTGCGCGCCGATACGCCGTGAACGTCTATCCGATGCTCCTCGAGATCATACGGGAACGGCTGCTCGACGTAGAGGATCCTCCCGTAGATTGCGGGATGCTCGAGCATCAGCCGGTCGAGGATGTCGCACACGTAGGCCGGATCGGTCACGGTGCAGTTGAAGTCGGACGTCAGCCACCGAGCTCCGCCGTCGATGGCCAGCCGCCCGACCCGGACGAGGCGGTCATAATCCCACTCGGAATCGTTGCCGCGCAGCTTCACTTTCAGGCACTTCAGCCTGTCCCGCTCGATCCAGTCGCCCAGCAGGACGGGATAGCCGTCGTCGGGCTCGGAACCGGTCAGTTCCGAAGCATCGAGCAGGTCCTTTCCCCCCACCAGGTGCCATGCTGGCAGTTTCGTGGGGACGTCGCCGGCCAGGTAGTCCACGGGATACTTATCCATGAAGACGACGCTCGACCCTTCGGCGGGCTCGATGAACTCCCACAGGTCGCGGTTCATGAACTCGCCGTTGTAGGTCTCGTATACCGGCACCCCGTGTAGCTTGCCGTATGCATCGTGCAGGGCGATATCGAACGCCGAGCAGCAGACGAGCGCGCACAGCCACGGCATCGGCTCGGCGTCGCCGCGTTCGGTGTTCGTATCATCGAGAATCACGCCGAGCTGCGCATCGATGAAAGCACTGCCGACGCCGATGGGATGGCCGGCGGCATCGAACGACGTCCACGCGCGGGCCAGCTTCGCGCAGAATGCCTTCATCGCCTCGTGGCGCGCTTCGTAAGAAAGCGAGCTCGGCCACACCCACTGCACGCTCAATGGCGTCTCGCCCCAGCCGTCGGCGATCTTGCCGGCGGCATCGGAGACCCGCATCCGCACGCGCGCGCAGGTCACGGACGTCAGTGTCTCCAGTCCGAACTTCAGCGGCACGCGCGTCTGGACCGGCAGAAAGAACAGTTCAACGCCCACCGGGCGGGCATCGGTAGCCTTCGGCATAATTTACTCCTTGAACGTTCCTGACCGACCGCGTCCTCTATGCCGCGTCACGGCAACGGGCGTCGCTGCCTGATGCGGGCAGGGAAGCATCTTTCATAACGTGGGGCAGGCGTTCAGCCTGCCGTTTGATGTATTAGCAGCCTGGAAAGGCTGCACCACATGCCAAAGATTCTTCGCTTTGCTCAGAATGACATGAGAACAATACTCCGCTCGCATCGCCCTTAGCGTCAGCGAAAGAACTTTCGCCGCCTCCGGCTCCATCCTCGATTGTAGATTGCACATGGCCGGATTCAAGCTATAATGATACCAATGAAAGCAACTTCTTCGCAGGACAAACGCTTTCGGCTCCGCCCGGAGATGATCCTTCGGCGGAAAGCTGAGTTCGACCGCGCCTTCAGGGAGGGAAATCGTTCTGTGGGCCGGATGATATCGGTACACGTGATACCGAATGACCTGGGCCACTGCCGGCTGGGGATGGCCGTCAGCCGGGCGGTGGGCGGGGCCGTGCTGCGAAACCGCATCCGCAGGCAGCTTCGCGATGCCTTTCGATTGAACCGGCACAGCTTTCCTGTCGCCTGCGATATCGTAATCGTCCCCCGCCGGCCGTGGAGGTCCCCGGCGTTCAACGAGATAGCCGACGAGTTCGTCGCTCTCGTGAAGAAATCGGTCGAACGGAGGGCCGCGCCGTGAAATGGCTGCTCATCGCACCGATACGGCGCTACCAGCGGGTTATCTCGCCGCTGCTGCGGCCGCGATGCAGGTTCCATCCCACCTGCTCGGCGTATTTCATCGAGGCGCTGCAGAAGAAAGGCATCCTGCTCGGCACAGCTATGGGCATCTGGCGGATTCTGCGGTGCAATCCCTTCTGCGAGGGCGGATATGATCCCGTCGAGAAGCATGATGAAGAGCCTTTGGGAAAGGACTGACACGGTAACCGGGAGATCGACATGCTGCGATTGATCCCTTGCCTGTTGTGTATCGGCTCGCTCGCAAACGCCGGCGAGCCACCCGCTCCGTTCAAGAGGAATCCGTCGCAGCATGCCCACAACGCCACGGTGCTCCTGTCGAATGATACGAAAATCACCGGCGAGGCCCGTACTACCATCGGCAAGCCGTGGCGTGTCTTCCACCGCGCCGACAGCAAGTATGTCGACGTCGACTTCTCCGACGTGGTGAGCGTCGACGTGGCTGTCGAGAAGGAAGTTGTCGAGCGCATCTGGCGGTGGAAAGAGAGCGCCTCGGATGAAAAGGTCTACACCGACAAATACTACATCTGGCACAAGTACGTCACCACGCTCACGCTGCGCGATGGCACCGTGCTGAAGGGCGATCTCCAGGCGCGCGTTTACGTCAATGACGGCCAGAAGAAACACAGCCTCGACCTGCACAAGCGGTGCAAGGGCAAGATCAC
>JAUWKK010000265.1 GCA_030614245.1 Planctomycetota bacterium
CGGTGGAAGACAACCTGCGCTTTGCCATCCGCGCGGGTGGACGCACCGGCGGTGCAGGCGGCTGGACCAAGGTGATTGAATAGCGTAAGACGATGACGAACGAGCGATAGGACGGTGCTCAGCCTTGAGTTTCCGCCCTTTTGCCGTATATGAGCGAATTGCCGGAGAGCACCCATAGCCGCGAGGAATAGCGGATGCGCGAGAATGTTTTGCTGCAATGCAGCGAGTGCAATAACAGGAACTACGTGACGAATCGCGAGATGCGCCGCGGCTCGAAGCTGGAACTGAAGAAGTTCTGTAGGTTTTGCCGTAAACATACAGTGCATAAAGAGCACAGAACGTGAAGCTGCCGCTGAAGACGGCGGCGGAGCAGGGCAGTAGCTCAACTGGCAGAGCACCGGTCTCCAAAACCGGGGGTTCAGGGTTCGAACCCCTGCTGCCCTGCCACAGAAGCATGAGGCAGGAAACATTGGGGCTGGAGAGAATCGAGAACGGCAGGGCGTGAAATGGAACTTTACAAGAAGGGCCAGGGAAGCCGAGCACGTGCACTCGTGGCCATTGTGGCCGGTTTGCTGGTCGTCTTCGGCGTCGCTGAAGTGTTCGGCTCGCTGATGGCCCCCGCAAACTACATCGTCAGTGCATTGCTCGTCGTCGTCATCGGCGGTGGCGGCATCTTCTTCTCGTTCTTTCACAAGAGGGCCGCAGACTTTCTGATCGATACCGAGGCCGAGATGAAGAAAGTGGCCTGGCCGGCTTGGGGAGAAGTGAAAGGTTCAACTGCTGTTGTGATCTCCACGGTGATCGTCATGGCGCTCTTCCTTGTCGGAGTCGACAGCCTCTTGGCCCTTGCGGTGCAGTGGATGGGAATACTCCCCAAGGTCTGAGGAAACTGCAATGGCCAAGGAATGGTACGTATTGCGGGTCCAGGCGGGTCGCGAGGACAGGGTGACTGAAAATCTGCAGCGCCGAATCAGGGCGGTCGGCCTGGAGGACGCCATCACGGCAATACTGGCGCCGGGCCGTAAGATAGCCGAAATCAAAGGCGGTCAGAAGATCGTCAGCGAACAGAAGATATATCCGGGCTACCTGATGGTCCAGATGGACATGAGCGTCGAGACGATGGCCGTCGTACGTGATACGCCGGGCGTCGGCGATTTCCTCGGCAGCGGCTGGGGACCGGCATCAAAACCCGTGCCCATGAGCAACGGCGAGGTCGATAAAATAACATCCGAAGCCGAATCGGGCCAGACCGATGAAGTCCCGCGCATCGACTTCCAGGTCGGTGACAACGTGCGGATCAAGGAAGGGCCCTTCTTGAACTTCGACGGCGCAGTCGAGGAGGTCTTTCCGGAGAAGGGCCTGGTAAAAGTAATAGTAACTATCTTCGGCCGCGAGACCCCGGTCGAACTGGAGTACTGGCAGATCGAGAAAATCTGACCGCCAGCGGCAGTAGGAAAGGGTAGACACGTTCAAGCGAAGCTTGGACGTGGAGCACGCACGGCCAACCTGAGACGGTTGACCGTGGCACCTGTAGCGAACCCTCAAGCCGGCAGAGCTTATAGTGGCGCAAAAAGCGCCCGCTGAAAAAGCTGCCGAGGAGTGAACAGTGCCCAAGGAAGTGACCGCAATAGTGAAGCTGCAGATCCCGGGAGGCCAGGCGACGCCGGGGCCGCCCGTCGGCGTTGCACTGGGCCCGCGGAATATCAATGTCGGCGATTTCTGCCGCCAGTTCAACGACAAGACGAAAGACCAGAATGGAGTCCTGCTTGGCGTAGCCATCACGATCTACGCCGACCGCAGCTTCAGCTTCATAATCAAGTCGTCGCCGGCATCCGCAATGCTGAAGAAAGCCGCCAACCTCGCAAAAGGATCCGGCGTCCCCAATCGCGACAAGGTCGGAAAAGTAACGCACGAACAGTTGCGGCAGATAGCCGAAGCGAAGGGAAACGATCTCAATGCCCATGACCTGGCAGCCGCCGTCAAGATGATCGAAGGGACCGCCAGGAGCATGGGCATCGTAGTGGAAGACTAGCAAGGGAAAAGGCTGATGAAACGCAGCAGGCGTATTCGGGCCATCAGGCAGAAGCTTGACAGCAGCCGCGTGTATACGATCGGCGAGGCCATTGACGTCCTCAAATCGGTTGATGGCGCCAAGTTTGACGAGACCGTCGAGATTGTGATGATGCTCGGCATTGATGTCAAGAGAAGCGACCAGATGGTGCGCGGGACGATTTCACTGCCGCGCGGCATCGGCAAGACGCTGCGCGTCATCGCGTTCGCCGAAGGCGACCAGGCAAACGCCGCCGAAGAGGCCGGAGCCGACGAAGTCGGCGCAGAAGAACTGGCCGAGAAGATCCAGAACGGATGGCTCGAGTTCGATGTGGCAATCGCCACGCCGGCCTCGATGCGCTACGTCGGACGACTGGGCAGAGTGCTCGGGCCGCAGGGCAAGATGCCGTCGCCGAAATCCGGCACCGTT
Organism: Planctomycetota bacterium; assembly: GCA_030614245.1. GTDB lineage: Bacteria > Planctomycetota > PUPC01 > JABMSA01 > JAUWKK01 > JAUWKK01. Next base: position 2,480 of record JAUWKK010000265.1, read on the forward strand.
ACAGACGACATAGCCGATGCCGTCAAGGAGTTCAAAGCCGGCAAGATGGAGTTCAGGGCCGACGCGACAGGGAACGTCCACGCCCCGATGGGCAAGAGATCGTTCCCCAAAGAAGACCTCGAACAGAACATCAACGCGTTCGTCGCACAGGTCCGGTCACTCAAACCCCCCGCTGCGAAGGGGCTGTATATCAAGAAGGTCAGCCTGTCAACGACCATGGGCCCGGGGCTGAAAGTAGCTGTCGGATAGCCGCCCGAAGGCCGCCGGCCCTGTGGAGTCGCAAGAATGCCAAGTGAACTGAAAACATTGATGACCGCAGAGCTGAAAGAAACCTTCGGCTCGGCAAGCGACCTCGCGTTCTTCGATTACAGCGGGCTCACAGCCACGGAGGCGCACGACTTGCGGGCGACGCTGCACAAGATCGACGGCCGCATCAGCGTGGTCAAGAACTCGCTGATGAAACTGGCAATGCCCGATGAATTGTTTCACGCGGCGCCTGAAATTTTCGCCGGCCCGCTCGCCGTCGCACACGGAGACACCGATCCGGCCGCCATCCTGAAGGCGCTGCTCGACTGGGCGAAGAACAACCGCCGCGAGATGACGCTCAAGGGCGGTATAGTCGCCGGACGGACGGTCTCGGCCGAGGAGCTCAAGGAAGTAGCAAGGCTGCCATCGCGCGACGAACTGCGGGCACAGATGCTTGCCACTATTGCAGCACCGATGACTACTTTGCTCAGATTGCTCAACGAACCCAGGCGACGAATGGTCGCCATACTGGACCAAAAAGCCAAGAAGGGCCAGGCCGACGGCTGATCGCCGACCAATGGCCCAGCACCTCGAGAGGAGACGATGCAGATGCCGAAAGCAGCCAGCGATAAACTCGCACAGATAAAAGAGCTCCTGGGAGGCCTGACCAACGTGGAAACGGCTCAACTTACGAAAGAGCTCGAAGAAGAATGGGGCGTCTCTGCCGCGCCCGTGGCCGGTGGTGTCATGATGGCGGCACCGGCGGAAGAAGCCGAAGTGGAAGAGAAGACATCCTTCGACGTCGTACTCAACAGCTTCGGCTCCAAGAAACTGAACGTGATCAAGGCAGTGCGCGCACACACCTCGCTGGGCCTGAAAGAAGCCAAGACCCTCGTCGAGGGGTGCCCTGCACCTGTCAAAGAAGGCTGCTCGAAAGAAGAAGCCGAGAAGATCAAGAAGGAACTGGAAGAAGCCGGCGCGGACGTGGAACTCAAGTAGTTCACATCCACGCAGGGATGCCGTTTTCCTTTTGCCCCGCTGATCTGTTGAGGGCGTTGACCGATGTCAATACGTGAACCGCGAAATTACAGCCGCGTTGGAGACAAGGTCCCGCTGGGAGACCTGGTGGAGATTCAAAAGACCTCCTACCACGGGTTCCTCCAAGAGGATGTTGCGCCCGATAAGCGCGCCAACATCGGCCTCGAGGCCATACTCCGCGAGTCGTTCCCCATCGAATCATACGATGGCTCGATGAAGCTGCAATACGTGTGCTATCACCTTGACCGGCGCCGACAGGACGCCGACCGATGCCGCAAGCTCAAGCTCACCTACGGCAAGCCCATCCGCATCGTCTGCCGGCTCGAAAAGCCCGAGCAGGAGCAGCAGGAGGAGGACGTCTATATCGGCGACCTCCCCATCATGATGGGCGGCGGCGAGTTCCTGATCAACGGAGCCGAGCGCGTCATCGTCACCCAGCTCCACCGCTCGCCGGGGATCGACTTCTCCGTCGTCACGCACTCGTCCGGCAAGCGCCTCCACGGCTGCCGCATCATCCCCGAGCGCGGCTCATGGATCGAGATGTCCGTCACAAAGAAAGACATCCTGCACGTCCGCATCGACCAGAGCGGCAAGTGCCCCGTCACCACACTGCTCAGGGCACTCTCGGAGGTCAACTGCACCGCCGAGGCAATACTCAAGCTCTTCCACAAGACCGAAAGCCTCACTATCTCCAAGCGTCCACCAGCCCGTCGCGGCGCAAAAGTTGTGAAGCGGTTACTGAACCACGCCGGGCAGCTGACGCCGTGGTTCGAGATCCGGGAGGATGC
>JAUWKK010000135.1 GCA_030614245.1 Planctomycetota bacterium
CTTCGCGACGGTCGGCGCCGTCAGCGAGGAAGTAGCTCGAGCAATGGCCGAAGGTGCTATCCATGCCGCCGGGGCTGACGTCGCGGTCGCCACGACCGGCATCGCAGGCCCCGATGGCGGCAGCCCGGAGAAGCCCGTCGGACTCGTATACATCGCGGCAGCCGACAGGCACGGCGCCGAGGTGCAGCGCCGCCAATTCAGTGGAGACCGCGCGTTCATTCGCGAAAGGACAGCTCGCATGGCGCTCAACCTCGTTCGCCGGCGCCTTTTGGCTCAGGAGTAGTGCACCACAGCGTGGCACCTGGCCGAGATGCCGCACGAAATGAAAGGACGAAAGCAAGATGGCAATGACATCACGTGAAAGACTGGCGGCGACACTGAGCCATGAGGCCCCGGATCGCGTCTGTGTGGGATTTGGCGGCACGAATGTGACCGGAATCTCGGCCGGCGCGATTTCGCGGCTGAGAAAGGCGCTGCTCGGCGACGATGGCTACAAGGTCAAGGTCGTCGAGCCTTACCAGGTGCTCGGCGAGATCGACCCCGAGCTGCGCGAGGCGCTCGGTATCGACGTGATCGGCGTCATGCCACGGAACACGATTTTCGGCTTTCCCAACACCGACTGGAAGCCGTTCACGCTTTTCGACGGCACGGAGGTGCTCGTGCCGGGCGATTTCAACGTGACGGCCGAGCCGAACGGCGATCTGCTGATCTATCCGCAGGGCGACACGTCCGTTCCGCCGAGCGGCCGTATGCCGAGAGGCGGCTTCTACTTCGATGCAATATGCCGCCAGGAGCCGATCGACGAAGAGAGCCTTGATCCCGCCGACAACACCGAAGATTTCGCTCCGCTGACCGACGACGACGTCAAGTGGTTTGCGGATGAAGCAGAGCGAGCCTATCGCGGGGCCGATAGCGGCATCATACTGACAATTCCCGGGGCGGGCTTCGGCGACATCGCCCTCGTCCCTGCGATGTGGATGAAGCGAACGAAAGGTATCCGCGAAATAGAGGAGTGGTATGTTTCCACCGTGGCGCGGCGGGGATACGTGGAGAAGGTTTTCGAGAAGCAGTTGGAGGTTGCCCTCGCCAACTTGAGGCTGCTGGTGGATGCGTTGGGCGACCGCGTGCAGGCTGCTTTCGTCACGGGCACCGACTTCGGCACTCAGCGGGGGCCGTTCATCGGCGTGCAGACGTATCGCGAGCTCTACAAGCCCTATCACAAGGCCGTGAACGATTTTATCCACGAACACACTTTGTGGAAGACCTTCATCCACAGTTGCGGCAGCGTCGTTGATTTCATCCCCGACTTCATAGACGCCGGATTCGACATCCTGAATCCCGTGCAATGCTCCGCAGCCGGCATGGACCCGAAGGCGCTGAAGAGAGAGTTCGGCAGGGAGATTACATTCTGGGGCGGCGGCGTTGATACGCAGAAAACGCTGCCCTTCGGCACGCCCGACGAGGTCTACAGCGAAGTGCTCGAGCGGATCGAGATACTCGGCGAGGGCGGCGGATTCGTCTTCAATGCGATTCACAACGTCCAGGCCAACACCCCGACGGAGAACATGCTTGCAATGTTCAGGGCCTTGCGCGACAGTGCGTAGTGAAACCTGTCAATAGAAGGAGATGTCTATGCAATCAAGCGAGCAGCTTTCCGGTGGTGACCAGTCGGGTAGCATTGTGTTCCTCACTTGCATCTGCCTGGTGGCGGCGCTGGGCGGGCTGTTGTTCGGATACGATACGGGCGTCATCGCGGGTGCAATAGGCCCGCTGGAGGCTCACTTCAAGCTCAGTGCCGCCGCAAAGGGCTGGGCGGCCGCGTCCGCTCTCGTCGGCTGTGTGATCGGCGCCGCATTCGCCGGCCTGGCCAGCGACCGGCTGGGACGGAAGAAGGTGCTTATCGTCTCGGCCGTGCTGTTCCTGATTTCGGCGATAGGCTCGGCCATTCCCCGCAGCCTGACCGAGCTGGTCATCTTCCGCATCCTGGGAGGGCTGGGCGTCGGTGCCGCATCAATGACCAGCCCAATGTACATCGCCGAGATCAGCCCGGCGCGGATCAGGGGGCGAATGGTCTCGCTCAACCAGCTCGCCATAGTCTCGGGTTTTCTCGTGGTCTACTTCGTGAACTACTTTATCGCGCTCGGGCAGCCCCAAGAATGGATCGACACCACCGGGTGGCGGTGGATGTTCGGCTCAGAGGCGCTCCCGGCCCTGCTGCTGCTCGGCCTGCTCTTCTTCGTGCCGGAGAGCCCACGCTGGCTGACGGCGAACGGGCGAGAGGATACGGCTCTACGCATTCTCGCGCGTGTGGATGGCTCTGCGTATGCCCGGACGGAGATGGCCGAAATCCGAAAAGCTATCCAGGAAGAAAGCGGGAGCCTGCGACAACTTCTGATGCCCGGAATGAAGATCGTGCTGGTCATCGGAATTGTTCTGGCCGTTCTGCAACAGGTCACCGGCATCAATGTTTTTCTCTACTATGCGCCGGAGATACTGAAGAGCCTGGTCGAGGATGCCAAGACTGACGTTGTACTCCTTCAGACCGTTCTCGTTGGTGCGGTGAATCTGCTGTTTACGATTATCGCGATCTGGACGGGCGACAAGCTTGGCCGCAAGCCGCTGATGATCGTCGGAGCTACGGGGATGAGCATATCGATGTTCGTCATCGGGCTGGCCGCGTACACGCAGAACACCGCAGGGTGGGTACTGGCATTCATCCTGGGCTACATCGCCATCTTCGCGCTTTCGGTGGGGCCGGTGACATGGGTGATTCTGTCCGAGATATTCCCCACGAAGATTCGCGGCCGAGCGATGGCTATCGCTACTCTGTGCCTGTGGATTGCCAATTACATCATCTCGCAGACGTTCCCGATGATGGACGGCAACGAATGGCTCGTTCAACGCTTCCACGGGGGGTTCCCGTTCTGGCTATACGGCGCATTCTGTGTGGTGCTGCTTCTCTTTGTCGCGGTTTTTGTACCGGAGACCAAGGGCAGGTCGCTCGAAGAAATCGAGAAGATGTGGGGGCGCAGCGGCAAGTGAGAAGGTGGATAGAAGATAGCCGGCAAGCGCTCGGCGGCGTCTGGGTGTGTCTTGTGAAGGGTCGATTATCGCTCGGGTGACTACGAGGCAATCTCTTGGAGGAAAGCCCTGACTTGCTCGAAAGCTTCGTGGTCGAAAGGCCAATCTCCCGCTTGAGCAGCCTCTCCAAGGCGTCTTGCTGGCTTAACTCGCGATGCCGAGAATACTTCAACCTTCCTGGATGCCAGAAAGACTTTGACCCGGGCCTTCGGAAGGTTGCCTGGCAGGTCAATATCTTCCTCTTGGAGACAGTCGAAGTACTTCTGCACGCAGGGGATTGCATGGTCTCCTTCCACGGACTCCAAGCACAATGTCTCCAACATGCCGGGTCTGCCACCGCCGGGTAGTATCATTGCCGTGACTTTGGGGGCGCCCTCGGCGGATTCCAGCGGCATCTCGGGCACAGGCAGGTCTGCGGCTTTCAGAGCGCCCTTTATCTTGTCGAAAGCCGCACTAGCATCATCGTCAGCGTCCAATTCGACGCCCAAGGACCTCACCTTGGCGAAGCCGGGAGCGTTGCGAAGAGCCTTCAACTGCTCCCGCAACCGCGAAACACCGCGCATTGGCCACAATTGGATAGGCTCCAGGTGCATGTGCTCAATCAAGGCATCGAAGAACAATTCTTCATCCTTCCCCTCAACGACGAGGACGTTGGGGTATTTAATCTGTTGCCGGGCCATCATCTCACCTCGATGTTCGCGTCGATTGCCTCCGTGAGCGTGTCTCGGTCATACGTCACGACAGCAATGGCATCGTCACGACGTTCCAGCCGGTGCAGGCGGAAGTCGTAGGGCTCTTCGTCCGAGAACGCCTTGTGTGCCGCTGCCATGCACTCATAGCTGTGGGTCGTCGCAAAGACCTGTGTGTTGAAATGGCGCGCGACCCGCCCAATGGCCCGCCACACCTTCGGCAGGATCGCATGGTGCAGCCCGTTCTCGATCTCGTCAACCATCACAACGCCGTCAGGCGATTTCCCGATAGCGAGCACAAGGCTGGCCAGACGGTTGATTCCGTCGCCCATGTAAGGAAGTGGTATGAGCTTGTCCAGTCCTATGTCGCCTTGTATCATTGCTTTGCCCGCGACAACACGCACGGAGAGGCGCTGCAGTCTAGGTTCGACAATCTTCAAGGCTTCCAGTACCATGTTCTGTTTCTTGGTGGCTTCCATGTCGCCGAAGCGTTCAGCATCTTTGGCTGGCAACAACGGAGTTCGTGGCGTGAGAAAGTGTCCGGGAAACGGTGGACTGGGAGCAGGTGCATCGAATTGAACACCTTTCGGGTCTATGGTCATGTAGTAGGAAGTGGGCTGTTCTCCGTCCTTGTGGGATTCAAGTTTGAGCATGGGCGGCGCTTCCGACGACTGCTGCGCGCTGTCAGGCATCTCGTCATCGTGCCGTATAAACCAGCCTCCCTTGGGGGGCTCCTCGTGACGGGGGTCTTTCAGCCGAAGTGTGCGCCGTCCGTGTTCATCGCTTTCGCCAATGATCTCGACATCATTCGCAGTGTCAAAATCTGTAAAGAGCGATGCCGTCAGGGTTTCGTCCAGTGGAACATGGCCCCTGTCGCGTTCGATGGCCCGGTAGGTGTTAAGGCGCAAAGCGAGCTACAGGCTGTATGCCCCGCAGTGGATGAACACGGCTTCGAGAAAAGCCGTCTTGCCGATATTGCTCATGCCGGCGATCAGGTTTATCCGCTCAAGGTTGTCCACCTTCAACTGGCGAAAGCAACGGAAGTTTCGTAACTCGAATGACTTATACATCTGTCACCTCGATATCTGCTGAGATGAAATGTTAAGGCTGTTCGGATTCATGCTTTACTACCCAATCCTCTTCATCCCGCCGACGTACGGCCGCAGGGCTTCCGGGATCAGCACGCTGCCGTCGGGCTGCTGGTATGTCTCGAGCAGGGCGATTATCAGGCGTGGGAGGGCAACTCCCGAGCCGTTGAGCGTATGAACGAATTGGGGCTTGCCGCCCTTTTCCCTGAAGCGTATCTTGCCGCGCCGGGCCTGGAAGTCGAGGAAATTGCTGCACGAGCTGACCTCGAACCAGCGCTCCTCGGCAGGTGCCCACAGCTCGATGTCGTAGCACTTGGCGTTCGAGAAGCTCATCTCGCCCGTGCACAGCAGCAGGACTCGATAGTGCAGGCCCAGCTCTTGCAGGATTACCTCGGCATCTGCGGTGAGTTTTTCGAGCTCGTCCCAGGATGTCTCGGGGCGGACGATCTTGAAGAGCTCGACCTTGTCGAACTGGTGCAGGCGGATCAGGCCGCGGGTGTCGCGGCCGTAGCTGCCGGCCTCACGCCGCCAGCAGGGCGTGTAGGCGGTATAGCAAAGCGGCAGACTTGATGCATGAGCACTTCATCGCGGTGCAGGCTCGTGAGCGGTGCCTCTGCCGTGGGGATCAGGAAGAAGTCGTCGACGTCGCAGCGATACATGTCTTCTTCGAACTTCGGCAGTTGGCCGGTCGTGACCATCGTATCGCGGTTCGCGATGAAGGGCGGCAAGCTTTCGGTATAGCCGTGTTTTCGGGTGTGCGTGTCGAGCATGAAGCAGCTCAGGCCGCGGACCGTCGCGGCCCCGGAGCCCTTGAACATGGGGAAGTTACTGCCGGCGATCCTGGTGGCTCGTTCGAAGTCGAGGATGCCGAGATCGGCGCCGAGATCCCAGTGGGCTTTCGGCTCGAAGTCGAACGCCGGCTTCTCGCCCCAGTCGCGCAGCACAACGTTATCGTCTGCACTTCTGCCGACCGGAACGTCGGCGGCGGCGAGGTTGGGGACGTTAAGCCTGAGATCGAGCAGCTTGTTGCGCATTTCCGCAATCTGCGGCTCGAGTTCCTTGATCTCTTTGTTGATCCGGCCGACCTGCTCGATGATATCGGAGGCATCCTCGCCGGCCTTCTTCAACGTGGAGACCTGCTTGCTGGAGGCGTTGCGCCGGCCGCGGAGGTCTTCTACCTGCCGCATGAGCCGGCGCATTTCGGCGTCGATCTCGAGCAGATGATCGATGTCGACGGTCACGCCCTTGTCGGCGGCGCCTTGCCGAACGCGCCCCGGGTTCTTGCGGATGAATTCGATATCGAGCATCGTCGTGCTCCGTTACTTTGCGGGCAGGTCGAAGAAGTATGGCGCCAGCGTCGTGTAGCCACGGGCGAAGCCTTCTTCGAAGCGCTCTCCGTGGAAGACCGGGTCCTCGTGCTCGATAGCGACACCGCCGTCGAAGCCGATGTCGATGAGCGCGGCGAAGACCTGTTTCCAGTCGACGCTCCCCCAGCCGGGGATGCGATACCTCCACCAGCCGCCGCCGTAGATGCCCTGCTGCGCCAGCTTGCCTGCCATCACTTCGGTGTCCTTCGCGTGGACGTGATAGATTCTGTCGGCGAACCGGCGGATCGCGGCGATGTAGTCTATCTCGAGCCAGAAGAGGTGCGACGGGTCGTATTCCAGGCCGAGCGCGGTTGACGGAACGGCGTCGAACATCATATCCCATGCCTCGGGCGATATGGCGATGTTGATGCCTCGGAACGGATGCCGGTGCATCATCGGACAGTTCTCGAATGCGATCTTCACGCCCTGATCTTCCGCGTGCCTGGCGATCGTCTTGTAGCCTTTCTTGAACTCCGGGATGTTATCCTCGATGTTCTTCTCGGGGTCGCGCCCGGCGAAAGTCGCCACTACCGGAACCTCGAGCGCCTTGGCGGCGGTGATCAGGTTCGTCAGGTGATCGAGGTTCTTCTCGCGGGTCGCTTCGTCGGGGTCGAGGTTGTTCTGGTAGGAGCCTACGGCCGAGATCGTCAGGCCCAGGTCATCGCAGAAGCTGCGGATCCTCTCTGCTTCGCCATCGAGGAAGGTGGACGGACTGATGTCGCTGCCGGGCTGGAATGCCAGCTCGCCGGAATTGAAGCCGGCGGCACTCGCGAAGCGAAGCCTCTCTTCATTGAAGGATGTCATTATACCCAGTTTCATTTGCTGCTTCCTTTCATAGTGCTGTTTAGTCCCAATGTATCATAGCTCTATCGGTTGCGATACCATTCTATCGTTTCGGCCAGTCCTTCCTCGAAGCGGACAGCCGGCTCGAATCCGAGCAGCTCGCGTGCCCTGGAGATGTCTGCGGCAGAATGCTTGACCTCTCCGGGGCGTTCGGGAGCGTATTCCGGCTCGATGTTCGTGCCGATCAGCCGGTTGATTGTCCTTGCCAAATCGTTGACCGATGACGGCTGCCCGGCGGCGATGTTGAACAGTCCCC
>JAUWKK010000329.1 GCA_030614245.1 Planctomycetota bacterium
GCCCATCCGGACAGCCCCGGTGGCCGCCCCGACTCGTTACAATTATGCGCCGCCGCCGGCAGCTCTATCCCCAGCGCAGCCAATCGCTTATCGACGCTCATCGCTAGCTCCGCGGGGCGAGTTGCCCGTCGCCGTCGTCGTCATACTCGCCCGCCTCGCCGCCCTCATCGTCGTCCGAGGAGGCGGATTCGTACCGGCCCGTTGCGGGAGCGTGCGGCAGCTCTTCAGGCGTGCCCGCGGCTGCCGGCTGCTCGTCGGCACTTGCGGCTGGCTGCGAGCTGCTGCGGCCTGTGCCCGGCTGTGGGCGGTCGGCCGCGTCGTCCGCGAGTTCAGCGGCGCTCGGCGCGTCCGGGTTGAGCTCGAGCGTGATCTCGCCGAACGCCTGGTCCTGCCCGACGAGCACCTGCCGCTCAGCGCCGAGCTGGAGCAGTGCGATGAAGAGACCGACGAACTGGCGGCGCGACTGCCGCCCGCGGAAGACGTCAGCGAACGTGGTCGGCCCGTCGCGAGTGAGCAGGTCCAGGATGTCCTGCTCGTGGAGCTCGATGGGCGTGTCGTCGTAGATGACTTCATGCACGCGGGCGTCCTGGCCGATCTGCGTGAGCACGCGGCTGAACGCGTCCATCAGGTCCCACACCTGCACGTCTTCGATGTCGAGCTCCCCTGGCGGGCCTTCGGGCTTGGGCGGGCGACGCGGCTGGGTCATCGCCTGCTCGATGGCCGATTCCCGCAGGTCGCCGGCGGCGTCCTTGAAGGCCTTGTACTCCAAGAGCTGCCGCACCAGCTCGCCGCGCGGGTCGAACGGCTCGCCGTCGTCGGCCTCTTGCGGCGGGGGCGTCGGCAGCAGCATGCGCGTCTTGATCTCCATCAGCGTAGCCGCCATCACCAGGAACTCACCAGCCAGGTCGGGGTCCAGCGTGCGAATGAGATCGACGTGCTGCATGTACTGCTCGGTGATGCGGCTGATGGGGATGTCGTAGATGTCCAGCTCGTCCCGGCGGATGAGGTAGAGGAGGAGGTCCACCGGGCCGTTGTAGATGTCCAGATTGACGCGATACTCGTCGCTCATAGGCTCAATAGATTAGCAGGGATGCAGGGGAGAGGCAATTGCGGAGTGCGGATTGTGGAGTGCGGATTGAGGAATACCGATCGTCGAACTTGTCCTCCGTAGCTTGAGCGGAGGAGGAATGGCGAATGGTGCGAGACGCTCTTGAGTTGCGTGGGGCAGCGGCGTATCATCGTAAGGAGTCGGGGCGGCCCCGGACCTGCCGGGATGGCCGAGATGGGGTGGGCACGACGTTTGTATTTTCGGTTGAGCATGGCAATATCTCCGCTATGCTGAGTTCCGCATAGCATGGTCCAGGGCCTTGGCTCAACGGTATTCCGTTCAATCAACTGTTAGGGAGCAAGATGATGCTGACTGATGTATTCCTTAGCAGACCCACTGCAATTGAAAAACGGTTTGAGACAGCATACGCCGCGTTTGAATCATATCTCTCGCGAGCAGGATACAGACCTCGTCGGCTCGGGGCCGATGAGTACCCGATAGATGCCCCGTTGACGGGCGTTATGGAACTGATGAAGAAATGCAAGGCGGCAATCATTCTGGGGTACCCGCAGTATGAGGTCAGAGCAGTCTTATCTAAGGCAGCTAGACCTCGGGAACAGATATCAGCGGTGTTCCCAACGCCATGGAATCAGATTGAGGCAACACTCGCCTTCAAGCAACGTAGGCCCGTGCTCGTGATAGCTCATGAAGGTGTCTTGGGAGGCATCTTTGACTACGGCGTGACAGGAGAGTATGTGCATACTACGAAGCTGAATCGAAAGGATTGGCACAGGGACAAGGGCTTCCAATGTGTCTTTCAAGAATGGAAGAGAAGAATCAAATAGTAGGCATTCACAGGAGAAACACACTATGGCTAAAAAACGAGTATTTATCAGCTTTGACTACGATCACGACCTGGACCTCAAGATTCTCCTCGCCGGCCAGGCCAAGAATGCTCACTCGCCCTTCGAGATCGCGGACGTCTCTATCAAAGAACGCATTCCGACCAACTGGAAGGCGAAGGCAAGGACCAAGATCAAAGGCTGTGATGTCATGGTCGTGATTTGTGGCTTGCATACGGATACGGCGGCGGGGGTGAGCGCCGAAATGAGGCTTGCGCAGGAGACGGGGGTTGGCGTTGCTTACTTCCTGCTGTCGGGAAGAAAGGACAAGATATGCAAGAAGCCAACGGCAGCGAAGTCGTCAGACAAGATGTACAAATGGACGTGGGATAACCTGAAAGCCCTGATTGGGGGGGCACGATAATGAGAAGGGCACTTGTAATAGGTCTCGACGACTATCCCTCCTGTCCACTCCATGGGTGTGTCAATGATGCCGAGCGCCTCACTGAGGTGTTGTCTCGCCACCATGATGGAAAAGTGAACTTCCATTGCGAGACCGTCACCGCGCCGCCGTCGCCTGTTACGCGACCGCTCTTGCGTGAAAAGATATCAGATCTCTTCAAAGAGCATGCAGACGTTGCGTTCCTTCACTTTTCCGGCCATGGTACAGTGAATGGGGCTGGGGGTCATCTCGTCACGCCTGATTCCTGTGAACACGATGTTGGTATCGCAATGACTGAGATCCTCGCCCTGGCCAATCAGTCGCCAGTTGCTGACATTTTCATCACATTGGATTGCTGTCATAGTGGCGCATTTGGGGTACTGCCTGCCGTGAGCGACAACAAGGCCGTTCTTGCCGATGGGGTGTCGGTTATCACCGCTACCCGCTCTGGACAGGAAGCCTTGGAAGAGGGGGGCGGAGGTGCCTTTACGTCCCTTCTCGTGGACGCTCTTGAGGGCGGGGCTGCGGGACTTCTTGGCGATGTGTCCGCAGCAAGCATCTATGCTTACATCGACAATGCCATGGGGGCTTGGGATCAACGACCGCTTTTTAAGGCAAGTGTATCTAAGTTCGTGAAGCTTCGTGAGGCAGCACCTCGTCTGCAGCTATCCCTTGTGCACAAGATGACCGAGTACTTCCCTGTGCCAGCGGAGCCGCTGAACCTTTCCCCCGAGTTTGAGCCAGACGTCAAGCCACATGATGTAGACAAGCAGGAGCAGTTCAGAAACTTGCAGAAGTTCCGAGATGCTGGGCTCCTAGTACGAGTCGGGGCGCAAAGCCTTTACCATGCTGTGGTGCACTCAAGAGCATGTGAACTTACGACGTTGGGAAGATACTACTGGCGGCTCGTCAACGAGAAAAAGATTTGAATCGTCAGACAAAAGCACGCACTTGACGGCTATTCCGCTGGCGCCCGATAGCCGCAAGTGATCCAAGACGTTAGTAAGTAGGGCGTGGGCGCCGCAGCCGATTGCACACCGTACGGCCTATGGCCGTCGGCGTGTGCGAAGCAGCCCAATCGCCCCGTATCCCATGATGAAAATCGTGGCCGGC
>JAUWKK010000038.1 GCA_030614245.1 Planctomycetota bacterium
CGCCCCCCCCCCGCCGGCCGCCCCCCCACCCCCGCGCGCCGCCGGCCGGGCCGCGCCGCCGCGCGGCGGCGGCCGGGGCGACCCGCCACCCGGGGCGGGCCGCCCCACCACCCCCCCGGGGGCGCCTCCTGGTGTTGCGGGGCCTCCCGGCCCTATGCCTGCTCCGGGTGCCGCGGGCTCGGCGGGCGGCTCTGGTGCCTCCTCGTTTGTCAGATAGATGTGGCCGCCTTCGAACTTCGTGAGGTATCTCTTGCGTGCCGCAGCCTGGCGGCGGTACTGTATCCGCTGGATCTTGCTGCGTGCGACCGACTTTTCGCCTTCGCTGGTGTGGAATATCACAAGCTGCGAGCCGACGAAAAGGATGGTGCCCTCGACTTTCTCACCGCTCTTGAGGTAGAGCACGTCCTTGTCGGGGATGATTCGCACGCTCGGCGGCGGGGGTGGCGCGGCGGGTTCGGCCCCATCGCCCTCTGGAGCCGCCGGCGCCGCTGCTTCTGCCGGCGGCTTGGCCGGGGCTTTCTTTGCGAGGGCCCTCTCCAGGAGTTCTTTTCTGAGGCGGGCTTTCATTGCGCCATCCGGCCCTTTCTGAGGTGCGGCTTTCGCTTCACGGGCCTTCCTGGTTGTCTTTCGATCTTCAGGAGGTGCAGGCTTTTCTCCTGCGGCTTCCTTCGCTTGGCGGGCCCTCCTGGCGAGAATCCTGTTCTTGAACTCCTCGGGAACGTTCCTGTCGCGCCTTCTCCGTCGCGGGGCCTGCTCGTCGGCGGCCCGGGCGGCGCCCGGGCTCAGCCAGCAGAAGGCCAGGAGCAATAACATCAGCAGCTTGCGAGTATTCATGATCCGTCTCCCTGTGAAGTTTTCCTGTTGCGCCGGGTGCCGCGGTCAACGGTCTTCCGTTGGCCGTGATCGTCCACGTCCAAGCTTTGCTTGAACGTGCCACCCATCGCGAAAGAGCGCCGAGACCTCTTCCCGTGTGAGCTTTCGGGATTGTCCGCTCTTGACACTATTATCGGAAATTGGGCCTATTGCTACACGTTTGAGCCTCCGCACCGGATGCCCCGCCGCGGCGAGCATCCTTCTAATTGCGCGATTGCGGCCGTCGGCGAGCTCCACCTCGAGCGTCGTATTGCCGCTGCCCAAGTGGTGGATGCGGATTCGCGAGGGCTTCACCTCTCCTTCAGCGATGCGTGTGCCCTCGCGGAGATTCTTCAGCTCCTCGGGCGTCACGCGGCCGCTCACCCGCACGTGATACGTCTTGCGCACGTGATACCTCGGATGCGTCAGGAGGTCGGTGAGCTTGCCGTCGTTCGTGATGATGATCAAGCCTTCCGAATCTTTGTCGAGCCGCCCGACGGTGTTCAGCCTGCGGCTGTCGTCGGGGAGCAGTTCGATGGCCCCCGTGCGGCCGAACTCGTCGGAATTCGAGCAGACAACGCCCCGGGGCTTGTTCAGCAGGTAGTATACCTTCTTCTGCGGCCGGATCAGCGTTCCGTCGCACTCGATGCGGGACTTGGCGGGATCGACCTTCAGGCCCTGCTCGCGAACGACTTCGCCGTCGATGCGCACGTGCCCGAGCTCGATAAGGCGCTCGCATTCCCGGCGCGAAGCCACTCCTGCCCGTGCCAGGATCTTCTGTAGCCGCACCGTTGTGGTGTCCACGGTCATTTCCGGCCTCGTTTTCGTGCCTGCAATGCTCTATGTCAATTCTACTGCCACTTTGCGCCGAAAGCAAGCGAATAGTTTGCTAAAGGGCAATGCCGGTTGACTCGGACAGCTTGCGTGTCCCGCCCAGTGGCTTCGACCGCTACGGGGGCTTTACAATTCCGGGCTGGATTTCCGACTGAAGAACGGTTATGATCGTCGCATGAAAATCGCGAGTTGGAATGTGAATTCGGTGCGCGCGAGGCTTGAACGGCTCCTGGCGTGGCTGCGGAAGGTCGACCCGGACGTGCTCTGTCTGCAAGAGCTGAAATGCACCGACGAAGCTTTCCCGCACGATGCCATCAGCCATGCCTGCCGGCAGGCAGGCGAGGCCGGCTATCACGCGGCTGTTTTCGGGCAGAAGACCTACAACGGGGTGGCGATACTGAGCCGGTCGGCGCCTGCTGAAATCGAACTGGGAATGGCCGATGATGCCGATGATCCTCAGGCGCGGCTCATCTCGGCGCTAATCGATGGATTTCGGGTCTTCAGCGCATACTTCCCCAACGGCGGCGAGGTCGGCTCGGAGAAGTGGGACTACAAGCTCGAGTGGATGCGCCGGCTGCTGGAGCACTTCGATCATCGGGCGAGTCCGTCGGATCGCATCGTGCTCTGCGGTGATTTCAACGTGGCAATCGACGATTCCGACGTGGCGCGTCCCGAGCAATGGGCTGGAAGCGTGCTGTGCCACGATGATGTCCGCGATGCGCTGGAACGTCTTCGCGACTGGGGTTTCGTTGATGTCTTCCGCAAGCACCATCCTGAGGGCGGCATCTATTCGTGGTGGGATTACCGTATGCTGGGCTTTCCGAAGAACGACGGGCTGCGGATCGATCATGTTTTCGCTACAGCGGGGCCGGCGTCCCGCTGCACGTCTGCGGAAGTCGACCGCGACGAACGCAAGGGGAAGAAGCCCTCAGATCATGCCCCCATCGTCGCGACTTTCGACGTCTGAATCCGCTTTCCCGGGGATCGGCTGGGCGTCCGGCGGCACATCCGTGGCGGGTATAGGCGGAAGCTCAATGCCTATGGGCGGCGGCGTTGGATGGATGCTCTGCGCGCGGGCATAAAGCTCTGCAAATGTGAAGACCCTTTGGTCTGAAGATGACAGGGGCAGCGCAACCGCCGTGAAGCTGACGGGGCGCTCGTCTTCATATTCCAGGGCCTCGGAGGCCAGCCTTACGCGGTATATGGGAGGATCGTGCTGAATGGCCTCCCGCACGAGCTGGACGCAGTTCTTCGCACACAATGCCTGTATCGTGGTGTGAACGGTGGAATGCGATATATTACATAGCTCGCACAGTTCGGAGCTGGACACCTGGGCGCAGTTCAGACCATGGCCGTAGGACCGACTGTACAACTGGAGATACACGGCCTGCTCTACGGGCTTCAGCTTCAGTCGTGGGAACAGCACGTCGAGCACGTCTCTGCCAAGCTCGAGGATGTCCCCCTCGAGGCTGACCCGCTGAATCGTGCCGTTTTCGATCAATGGCCTTATGTCGAACGGATGGTACTTCCCGTTCCCGTCTTCAGATTGGATTCCGCCCATAATCCCGATCTCCGAGGTGATATTACGGTATGATGACGCTGGAAGCAAGCGGTCTGCCCTTTTTACCCATCACAGTCCTTCAGTCTGCCGAAAACTTTGTCATTTCGACAAGGTTTCCGTGTTTGTCCAGGCGAGAATAGCTTCCTTACCTGAGTTTCCACAGCGCACATGATGGGATGCTGATGCGGGATTGCGAGGCTTGTGCCGGGCCGGGCAGGCTCTTTTACCCATCCGTCCGTTGACACCGTGCCGTACACGGGGTAAAATAAGAGTACATTGCCGGCCCTCGGCAGTTCACAGGGTTCCGGATGGCGAGAGAGATGAACCGACGCACCTTCATCACGAACGCATCGCTCGCCCTTGCCGCCGGCATTGCACGTGCGGCCGATGACGGAGGCGAATCGTCAATAGTCGCCGTTGCACGGAACGCGAAGGCCATCGTCGATCCCAACAAGCTCGACGCCAAGATCATCCGTGAGCTCGTGGACTCCGCCGTTGCCGCGGCCGTCGGCGAGGCGCGCCCGCGCGACGCCTGGCGCAAGCTCTTCCGCCCGCACGACCGCGTGGGGATCAAAAGCAACACGCTCTCGGGTCCTATGCTGTCCTCGCATCCGCGGGTGGCCGGCGCCGTTGCCGCGGCTCTCCGCGACGCGGGTGTCAAGCCCGGGAACATCATCGTCTGGGACCGCCTCTCGGATGAAATCACGCGGGCCGGATTCAACATCAGGACGAAGAACGCCCGGGACTACCTCTGCATGGCAACCGACGGCCGATACAGCCGTAACTCGAACGACATGCTCGAATACGGCGAGATCGGCTCGTTCCTCTCGCCCATCGTAACAAGGCTCTGCACGGCCCTCATCAGCCTGCCGATCCTGAAAGACCACGACCTCGCGGGCGTCACTTGCGGGATGAAGAACTTCTTCGGCGCGATACATAATCCGAACAAGTACCACTTCGCCAACCGCCACGACGCAATTTCGGACTTGAGCTGCTCGCGTCCGATCCGGAGCCGCTTGCGGCTGACGCTCTGCGATGCGACGCGCATCAGCTACGAGGCGGGGCCCGGCTACAAGCCGCAATACACCGAGCGGCCCGGGATGATAATAGCCAGCCGCGATCCGGTCGCACTCGACTTCGTCGGCTGGCAGAAGATCGAGGAGTTGCGCGCGGCGCATGGCCGCAAGCCGCTGGCGAAAGTCGGCAGAGAGCCCAAGTTCATCGAGCGGGCGGCGAAGAAAGGGCTGGGCACGAACGATCCCGGCAAGATCAGGATCATCAACATATAGGGTTCAGAAAATGAAAAAACTGATTGCCGTCTTAGTGGCCATCGTCCTCGGGGCCTTCCTGCGTACGGGGCTGCCGCCGGACAAAGTGAGCGGACACCTCGCACAGCCGGGTGATGTCGGCATGTGGGGCAAGCTATCGGCGCGGATAATGAACTCGCAGGTCGTGGCCGACTGGAAGTACAGCGACTACGTGCTCGTCAAGTTTGCAAAATCCGAACGTCTCGATGCCTCTCTGGTCGGCTACCCCTTCTGCAAATGGAGGCCGTTCGAGTGGAAGAAGGCGGAAGATTGATACCCGCATGCATGTGGAGCAGCCTTCTCGATGAGCGGCCCAGTTTTTCGACGGGTGATGTGATGCCTGTAAGGATGTCCAGACGGAATTTTATTGCGGCGTGCGCCGGCGGCGGATGCGCGCTGCCGTTGGCGGCCCAGGCCATCGGTGCAGTCGGCGACATCAAGCGCGGCGGAATCTTCTATCCAGACAAGGAAGCCCGCTACTACGAGAAGCTCCCCGACAAGCGCATCGAGTGCACGCTGTGCCCGAACCGGTGCAAGGTAGGCGACCGCGAACGGGGCGGCTGCGGCGTGCGTATCAACCGCGAGGGCAAGTACTATACGCTCGTCTGGGGCAATTCATGCGTCGGCCGCGACGGCGGCAACCCCGCTCCCATCGAAAAGAAGCCGCTCTTCCATTTCCTGCCCACTACCAGGTCGTATTCGATAGCGACCGCCGGCTGCAACGTGACGTGCAAGTTCTGCCAGAACTGGGATATCTCGCAGGTGTGGGCCGAGCAGACGTTCAACCACGATCTGCCGCCGAAGGCCGTCGTCGCCAACGCCAAACGGCATCGCTGCCGGTCGATAGCATATACATACAGCGAGCCGGTCATCTTTTACGAGTATATGTACGATACCGCCGTGGCGGGCCGGGCGGCGGGGATCAAGTCGGTGATGATCTCGAACGGATACATCGAGAAGGAGCCGATGGTCGAACTGTGCAAGGTGCTCGATGGTGTGAAGATCGACCTGAAGGCGTTCACCGAGGAGTTCTACGAGAAGCTCGTCGGCGGCAAGCTCGGGCCCGTGCTCGACACGCTCGTCACGCTGCGCGAGCAGGAGATGTGGTTCGAGATCGTCTATCTGGTCGTCCCCACGCACAACGACGATCCTGACGACATCAAGCGTATGAGCAAGTGGATCATGAAGGAGCTGGGGCCGCACGTCCCGCTGCACTTCACGGTGTTCCATCCGACGTATCGCCTGAAGAACCTGCCCCGCACGCCCGTCAGTACCGTCGCCCGCTGCCGCAAGATCGCAATGGGCGAGGGGCTGAAATACGTCTACGTCGGCAACGTCGCCGCCTGGCCCGACGGCGACCCCGGCGAGAGCACATCCTGCCACAAGTGCGGCAAGAAGCTCATACACCGCGTCGGCTTCCTCGTGCGAAGCAACAAGGTGAGGGGCGGCAAGTGCGCTTACTGCGGAACGAAAATCCCCGGCGTGTGGGAGTGAAGAGCATCACGATCAGTGGCCAGTATCCAGTGATCAGTGGCCAGTGTTCAGTGTTCAGAATCATGGCTCTTCACTGCTTACTGCTTACTGAACAATACTTACTGAATTCGGAGGCAACGCGATGAATGACGAGAATCAGGATCAGCAGAAGCAAGCGGCGGATTGGAATGAGTTGCGCGAATTGTGGAAGGATGCCGCCTCGCGTATTGCGAAAGGTGCAACTGAAGCCGCGCGAGCCGCTCTCGAAGCAAGCAACGCGACCATCAAGGCGGCTGCCGGCGGCGGCTCTGATATCGGCAAGGATATCGCCGATCACACGCTCAAGGCGACCCGCTCGGCCGTGAAGGCGTGTGCCGATATGCTCGAGAAGGCGCAGCAGCGATTCTCGGCCGATGACATCGCCGAAGTTGCCGGCAAGGCTACCGCGTCGGCCGTGAGGACAGCTGCCGAAGTAGGTGCGAACGTCGGCTCGGCCGTGCGCGGTGCGATGAAAGGGGTGGTCGAGGGCATCGCGAATGTGACGGGAACCGAGGGCGCCGGCGCCGTTCCCCGGGGCGAGACCGTGCAGGAAGCCGCCGCGAGTGCCGTCGAGGCCGCCGATGAAGACGAGGCCGCTGAAGCCGCCTGCCAGGCCGTCGAGGGCACCGAACAGGCGGCCCGGGAGCAGGGGCTCGATGTCGAAGAGATGACCCGCAGGGCCATAGCCGGAGCCATCGAGGGGGCAGACCGGCTGGGCAGAGAGGCCGGCCGGAAGGTTCGTCAGACCCTGCGCAAGGCCGTCAAGCGGGCGGACGATTACCTGGCCGGGCTCGAGGACGATAGCGGCGAGCCCCCCGGATGATCAGGAGAAAGAAGAGCAGGCGACAGTAGACACTCTGAATCTTTCGACTGTTCAACTGTTCGACCCTTCACCTGTCCGACCGGGCCATCCTGCTGCGACAAGGGCGTATGAGTAGGCACGGATCCGGTAACACAGGAGAGCTGAAATGGGCGCTGGTGTGCTCATGGTGATCGTCATGCTGGTCGTTCTCGGGGCCGCTGGGATTGTTGTGATCCTTGTAATGGTCGGCTCGAGCGACGACGACGAGGACGACGGTACCGGCCCGGGCAAGCCGATCTGGCCGGTGCTGGCGATCATCGGTGCGATCATGCTGGTGGTTTTCGGCGGCTTAGCCGCATTGAGCCTGGCCGGCAGGAACGTGTTTCGGATGTTCGTTCGGTGAGCTGCGGGGCGCGCGTGCAACCCTGCGGTCCTCGAGGGTAGACACGTGAAGCAGAGCTTGGACGCAGATCAGACACGGCCAACCCAAGACGGTTGACCGTGGCACCCATGGTCTGAGCGGCCGCCCCTTCTCCACCCCAATGTTGACACAACAATCCATCACTCATATAATCCCGTTCGGATGCTGAGGCTGCATTGTCCAGCTTCCGTGAGGGGATATGTTCCGCATATTATCAGTAACTGTGCTCGTCTCGGCAGGTCTGCTGCCGCTGTCCGTCTGTCCGGCGGCGGATGATGACATGCAGGAGCTTGCCATCTGGACCGTCTGGCGCTATCCCGGCTTCAAGGCGGCGATGCGGCAGTTCGAGGTCGAGCATCCGGGGTGGAAGGTCATCAGGTCGACTGCGGCCGGTGCCGGCGGGATGGACCCGCAGAAGCTGATGTGCGCCATCGCAGGCGGCAGCCCGCCCGATACGCTTGTACAGGACCGCTTCTCGGTGGGCGAATGGGCGATCCGCGACGCCTTCCTGCCGCTGGACGAGTACATAGCCGAAAGCCAGCGGCAGGAGATATGCGCCTGCGCGATCCGCGATGCCGTCGCGGCCGGCAAGCTGGCCGACGCCCGTGAGCCGCTCGAGAAACTTGCGGCGGCGCTCGAGAAAGTCGGCAGATCGCGCCAGATGGAAATCCTCAGCGATATCAGGGCGGGCATTGCCGAGGGGATGCTCGCCGAGGATCTGAAGGAACTCGCCGACGACCTGGCCGAGATCTGCGAGGGTATCGATCCCGCCGAGTACTACAAGGCCTGCTGGGAGGAGGCGTGCTTCGGCATGGGCGACGAGCGGCGCGTCTTTGCTGTCCCCAACAGTACCGACGACCGGGCGCTGTACTACAACGAGGATCTCTTCGAGCGGGCCGGCCTGGTCGACGAAAATGGTGTAGCCAGGCCGCCGAAGAATTGGAAAGAACTCGGGGAGTTCGGCCGCAAGCTGACCGAATACGACGCCAGCGGCAAGCTCTTCCGTGTGGGCTTCGCACCGAACTACGGCAACAGTTTTTTGTACATGTACGGCTGGCTCAACGGCGGCGCTTTCATGTCGAAGGACGGCCGCACGTGCACGCTGAACGATCCGCTCATCGCAGAGGCGCTCCAGTTCATGGTCGATGTCTACGACGACATAGGCGGAATTGAGAAGGTCGAGGCGTTCCAGAGCGGTTTCGGTGCGGGCGAGCTCGATCCCTTCCTCACCGGGCTGGTTGCAATGAAAGTGGACGGCAACGGGTTTCAAAACCTGATCGTTAACTGTGCACCCAACCTCCGGTACAACGTGGTAATCACGCCGGCGGGCCCGAGCGGCGAGAGGCCCATCACGTGGTCGGGCGGCTTCTCATGGGTGATCCCCATCGGCAGCAGGCATCCGAGGATGGCCTTCGAGTTCATCCGCTTCATGATGTCCGACCGCATCATCAACCTCAGGAATGACGTCAGTTCCAAGTTCGCAATCAGCCAGGGACGGAGCTTCATCCCCCCGATGTCGCCGAAGCCGGAGAGCAACAGGAAGGCATACGAACTGTTGGTGCAGGGGAACGTCGACCTGCCACAGCGCGCGAAGGAATGTTTCGTCAAGTTTGCCGACATGATGAAGGTGTCGAAGTTTCGCCCCGTGACGCCCGTCGGGCAGCTCTTGTGGGACGAACACTGGCGTGCGAGCGACGAGGCCATCCGGCACAGGTACACGCCACAGGAGGCGCTGGACATCGGCTGCAAGAAAGTCCAGGAGCGACTGGACGAGATATTTCGGAAACGAGACGATCCGAAAGTCAACTGGGCCTATTCGATCACCGTGGTGATACTGCTGCTTGGCTGCTGTGCGGGCATTGCGTTTCTGTGCAACGGTCGGATGGAGCTCGTGCGGCGCCTGCTGCGCCGCGAGTCTCTGGCCGGCTATTCGTTTGCATCGCCGTGGCTCATGGGGCTGATGGTGCTGACGGCGGGGCCGATTGTCGTCTCGGTGATTTTCAGTCTCTGCCGCTATGACGTGCTGCACGCAGCCGAATTCGTGGGGCTGGAGAATTACCGGCGGCTCTTGGGCGACAGCTTGTTCTGGAAGTCCCTGGGCAACACCGTATTCATGATGCTGGGCATCCCTCTGGGTATGGCCGTCGGTCTTGGCGTGGCGATGCTGCTCAACGCCAAGGTGAAGGGAATGCAGGTATATCGGACGATATTCTATCTGCCGGCGATCGTGCCGGTGGTGGCGAGCTCGATCCTGTGGTTATGGGTGCTGAACCCCGAGCAGGGGCTGCTGAACTCGTTCCTGAGGATGTTCGGCGTCACGAATCCACCGCTCTGGCTGCAGAGCGAAAGCCTGCTGTTCGGCTCGAAGACAGCGATCATCGTTATGGGCCTGTGGGGTGCGGGCGCCGGGATGATAATCTGGCTGGCGGGCCTGAAGGGCATTCCCGCGCATCTGTACGAAGCCGCGTCTATCGACGGGGCGGGCACGCTCGACAAGTTCTTTCACATCACCCTGCCGATGCTGTCGCCGTATATCTTCTTCAACCTGATAATGGGCATCATCGGAACACTACAGATTTTCGCGCAGGCATACATCATGACGAACGGCGGGCCGGCCGACTCGACGCTGTTCTATGTCTTTTACCTTTTCAATAAGGCGTTTCGCTATTTCGAGATGGGTTATGCTTCCGCGCTCGCGTGGATACTCTTCATTCTCATCCTGGCGCTTACGCTCTTCCAGTTGTTGCTCGCACCCAAGTGGGTGCATTACGAGGCGGAGTAGCCCTATGCAACGCGTGGTGATGGGCTTGCTGCTTTTCTTCGAGCTCTTCTGTGCGGGGCTGCTCGCCGTCAATGTGGTTAGCGGTAACATCGGCACCACAAGTGCTGCTGTAGCAGGTGCGCTGGCAATAGTTCCGGCCGTTGCCGCCTGCGCAATCATTCCGAGAAGGTGGCTCTCCCGCACGCTGATGGGAATGGCCCTGTTCTTCGAGTTGTCGCTATCATCGCTTTTTGCGTTCTCGGTGATCGGCGGAGGGCTGCCGGCCAATGCGGGTTTCTTCGTAACGCTCTTCGGGGCGATCGGGCTGGGTTCCGTCGTGGTGACGGGCTTGCTCTCGGGGGATCTGATGGGTCGGGTCCAGATGGGCCTGGTGTTGATGCTCGAGATATCGATCGTCGCACTCTTTGCCGTCGCCGTCGCCTATGGACGCTTCGACCAGAGCGTTTTCTTTTTCGTCTATATCTTCGGCATAATCGGGATGGTCTCGATCTCGCTGATGGTCGTTTTCCCGCCGAAGTGGCTGCGCGCGGCTGTCACGCACGGCGCGCTGCTGGTGGGCTGCATCGTATTCTCGTTCCCGTTCATCTGGCTGGTCATGACAAGCTTCAAGTACGACGAAGAAGTGATGGTCTATCCACCGAAGTGGATACCCTCTGTACCCGGATGCATCGAGCAATCGCCTTACCTGACAGCCGAAGACTACCAGGCTGTCGAGCGGCCGCGCGAACTCACCGCGGAGCGCTGGGCGCAGGTCTGGCCGAAGCTGGAAGAAGCCATCTGGCTGAAAGGCCGCGAGGTGCTCGGCGATGAGCGCGCGGCTGGTTTCGATGATGCCATTCTGCGTCGCACTCTTATTCGCGGCCTCTGGGATGCAGGATCGAAGGGCGTGCCTCGGGAAGCCTGGAGCGACACCGACCACGTGATAATTGCAGCCGTGACAAAACGCATCGACGAGGGCCGCGTCGAAGACGTCTGGGGCACCATCCGCCGCTGCGTCGGGCTGCGCGAGCTGCGCGTGAAAGACACCAGGCTAGTCGAACGCCGCCTCGGCGACGAGGAACGGAACTACTTAGACCTGTGGCGGCCCGCCGAGGGCGACATCAGGTGCATCCGCCACGGCGACGAAGGCGATCTCCCGCTCTCCATCGAATACTCCTTCAGCAAGGGCGACCACGTCGCATTGGTCGCCGATCTCCCGCTGCCGATCGAGCCCGACGACTTCCTGAGCGTCACGATCCCGATGCAGCAGGACCGCTCATGGCATTCCCTGAAGTTCGAGCTCGAGATGAACGGCAAACGATACGTGCCCGAGGACAACCTCTACCTCGGCCGGCGCACATCGCAGGAGATCACGTTCAAGATAAAGGACAGAGACCCTTACGAGCTGGACGAGCGGGACTTGGGCATCTGGCCGCTCGTGCCATCACGCAAGCCGAGCGACTTCGACGGCCCCGGACGGTTCCGCCTGACGATTGGCATCGAGAGATCGAGCGCTTTCGGAGCGGCGTGGCACAAATATACCGACAGCTATCGACAGGCATATATCTCGACCAAGTACCGCTGGCATTACCTGTTCAACAGCGTCTACCTGGTGATATTGAACGTGGTGGGGCAGGTGCTGTCGTGCTCGCTGGTGGCGTATGCTTTTGCGAGGCTCAAATGGCCGGGCCGCGACGTGCTCTTCGCCGTGCTGCTCGCCACGATGATGCTGCCGCCGCAGGTAACGATGGTCCCCGTCTTCGTCGTCTTCAAGCATCTGCACTGGTACAACACGCTCAAGGCGCTGGGGGCGCCTTCGTTCCTGGGGAGCGCTTTCTTCATCTTTCTGCTGCGGCAGTTTATGCGGACGATCCCGACCGAGCGCGAGGACGCGGCGAAGATCGACGGCTGCGGCTATTTCGGCGTCTACTGGCGCATCATTCTGCCGCTGCTCAAGCCAGCCCTCGCGGCCGTGGCCATCTTCACGTTCATGGGCACGTGGAACAACTTCATGGGCCCGCTGATCTACATAAACGACCAGCGCCTGTATCCGCTGGCGCTGGGCCTGTTCGAGTTCCGCACCGAGCACGGCGCGCAATACGGAATGCTGATGGCCGCATCCACGATGATGATAGTCCCGGTAGTGGCGATCTTCTTCCTCGCGCAGCGGCACTTCATCCAGGGCGTGACGCTCACGGGGATGAAGGGGTGAAGCGGGGGGGGGTTTTTGTTTTTCTCTTGACATTGGTCCAATGTAATGCTAACATTGCAGCAACAGATGTGAGGTGGACTATTGAGCGCTTACCTTAACCTATTGGCTCATAGGGTCTTCGGTAGGGTGGAGCGCTTGTGTCGTGTGTGGCCGCTCGAGGGGCGACTTTCCATCCCGAGTAAAGTTTTTGTTGATTCACCACATGTGGCGTCTCTTTAGGCGCTTGACGATGCCGCTTGCATGTAGTATAATTACGCTGATGGCTGATGCTATATGTGGCAGTAGCCGTCATGGTGTCTTGGTGAACTGTTAGAAGACAATGCCGCAAATAGGGATAGTGAGCCCCTTCAATAAGCGTGGGAAGGTAGGTGTTCGAAAGGAGGAGTGAAGATGGCACGGCAGAAGGAGACACTCGAAGAAGCCAAACGTGTACTTGATGCCATAATGGGTCAGGATGCGCAGATCAATAAGGAAACTCGTGAACGGTTGCAGCAGATCGAAAGGGAGACTCGCGAACGGTTGAAGCGGTATCTCAGGACAATCAAGACGGGCGATGAAGCTCGAGAGTGGCTCCAGAACAGATAGGTTGATGCGTCGGCAAGGCGGGAGGAGGTGGCTACATGCCACTGTGTGGCTCTTTTCATAAGTCAACAGACATCCAAGTAATGGCCTGCCAACCCGGCAGGCTATCTTTCTTTGAGAAGGCC
>JAUWKK010000331.1 GCA_030614245.1 Planctomycetota bacterium
AGCCTTTCCAGGCTGCAAATGCATGAATTGGCAGGCTGAAAGCCTGCCCCACGTTATGAAACATGCTTCGCGAGGAGCTCAGCATGACGTTTAAGGCACAGAAAGGATCTCTTGATGAGCGTGTACTACCCGTCCCTGCCAACTTTTGAGCGGCTGGCCTCGCGGGGGAACGTTGTCCCGATATGCCGGCAACTGATGGCCGATTGCCTCACGCCCGTCTCGGCCTTCCGCAAGATGGCCGGCGAACCTTACGCGTTCATCCTCGAAAGCGTCACGGGCGGCGAGAAAATCGGACGATACTCCATCCTCGGGTGCCGACCGTTCGCCATATTCAAGGCAAAGGATAACAACGTCGAGATCATCCGGGACGGCGAGACCGAGAAGTTCCAGTGCGACGACCCGCTCGATGCGTTCCAGCAGATGCTCGCGCAGTTCAAGCCGGTCAAACCTGAGGAGTTCCCGGGCGGCGCCGGCGGCCTGATGGGCGGAGCGATCGGCTATGCATCCTACGACGCCGTCCGTTACGTCGAACACCTCCCCGATGCACCGCCTGACGACCGCAACCTGCCCGATCTCTATTTCCTCTTCTGCGACTCGACGATCGTCTTCGACAACTTCAACAAGACCGTCAAGGTCGTGAGCAACGCCCATCTCGACGGTATGACGACCGCCCAGGCCTATCACGAGGCCGTCGAGCGGATCGAGAGCATCATCGAGCTCCTCCGCAGGCCCGCCGGCGTCCCCACCGAGGACATCACAGTGACCACGGCCGATGAACGCGAGTTCGACTCGAACTTCGAGAAGGCCGACTACCTGATGATGGTCGAGGCGTGCAAGGATTACATCCGCGCGGGCGACATCTTACAGGTGGTTCCGTCGCAGCGGCTTCATACGCAGACGAGCGCCGACCCGTTCAACATCTACCGGTCGCTGCGTGTCATCAACCCTTCTCCTTATATGTTCTATCTGAAGCTCGACGACTTGTGCCTGATCGGCTCGTCGCCGGAGGTCATGGTGCAGGTTGAGGACGGCACGATAACCCTGCGGCCGATCGCCGGCACGCGCCGCCGGGGCGATACCGAAGATGAAGACAAGGCCCTCGAACGGGAACTGCTCGCCGACCCCAAGGAGCGGGCCGAGCACATAATGCTCGTCGATCTCGGACGCAACGACGTCGGACGAGTGGCCGAGTATAACACCGTCGAGGTTACCGAGTGCATGGTGATCGAACGGTACTCGCACGTGATGCATATCGTATCGAACGGGGTGGGCAAGCTGCGCCGGGAGTGCACCGCGCTCGACGCGCTCCGTGCGAGTCTGCCGGCGGGGACGCTCTCGGGGGCGCCGAAGGTGCGCGCGATGCAGCTCATCGACGAGTTCGAGCCCACGCGCCGGGGGCCATACGGCGGGGCCGTCGGCTACATCGACTTCTTCGGCAATCTCAACACGTGCATCACCATCCGCACGATAATAATGAAAGGCCGCGACGCCTGGGTCCAGGCCGGGGGCGGCATCGTGGCCGATTCCATCCCGGAAAACGAATGGGAAGAGACCCTCAGCAAGGCTCGAGGCCTGCTCAAGGCCATCGACGTGGCCGAGAGGCAACTGCATAATGTGGAGTAGCCCCGGAGACCACTGACAACAGCAACCAGAACTATTCAGGAGACCAACATGGCGAAAGTAGGAATTATCGGCATCGGCTTTATGGGCAAGATGCACTTCGGCGTCTACAAGGCGAGCGACAAGGCCGAGGTCGTGGCAATTGCCGACGTCGACGAGAAGAAACTGGCGGGCGACTGGTCGGCCATTGCAGGCAATATCGGCGCCCCGAGCGCGAAGAACGTCGACCTGACAGGCATCTCGACATACCAGGACCCGGAGGACCTGATCGCCGATCCGAACGTGGAGGTGATCGACGTCTGCACGCCGCCGAGAAGCCACGCGAGGTGGGTCATCGCGGCTCTCGACGAAGGGAAGTCGGTCATCTGCGAGAAGCCGATCGCGCTCTCGCTCGAAGACGCGCAGAAGATGATCGTCGCCGCCGAGGGCTCCGACGGCAATCTCTACATCGCCCACTGCATCCGATTCTGGCCGGAATACGCCGCCGCCAAGCGGATCATCGACGAAGGAGAATACGGCAAGGTCAATAGCGCGACGTTCCGCCGCGTGGGAGCTACTCCCACCTGGGGCTGGCAGAACTGGTTCCTGGACCCCGAGCGCTCCGGCGGAGCCATCGCCGACCTGCACATCCACGACGTTGACTTCATCAACTACGTGTTTGGCATCCCGAAGGCCGTCTTCGCACGCGGCCTCGTCGGCGCAATCAGCCGGAACGGTATAGACCAGATCGTCGCGCAGTACATCTACGACGACGGTCCCATCGTCTCCGCCGAAGGCTCGTGGCTCTGCGGGAAGACCGCGCCCTTCTCGATGACGTTCACCATCGAGCTCGAAGGGGCAACGCTCGATTTCTCCGCCGGCAACCCGCTCACGGTGTATCCGAAGGACGGCGAGGCGCAGGTCGTGGACGTCGGCGAAGGCGATGGCTACTCGCTCGAGATCGAGCACTTCCTCGATTGTATAGCCGCCGGCAAGCCCAGTGAGATTATCAGCCCGGAAGACGCCGCCGCCGCCCTCCGGGTGATCGAAGCCGAGAAGGAGTCCGTCAGGACCGGGCAGGTGGTTGAGATCGGGTAGGGGGGGATATGCGCGAGCAATGCGCTGCTATTAATTGAGCGAAACACCGGTTCCGCAGTGGACCCAGGCACGAAAGCGAGATAGAGATATGTCTGAACAGTACTCGAAACTCCTGAAGGCAAGACTGACGGACGAGAATCTCGACAAGCTGATGCAACTTCAGAATCCTGCGCTGCATGAGTTTGTGGCGAGGGGCATCGAGATATGCAATCCCGATTCGGTCTTCATTTGCACCGACGCGGCTGAGGATATCCGCTACATCCGAGAGCAGGCCATCGCGACGGGCGAAGAGGGCAAGCTCGCCATCGAGGGCCACACCTGTCACTTCGACGGCTATAACGACCAGGCCCGCGACAAGGCGCATACGAAATACCTGGTGACGCCCGGCCTCGAACTCGGCAAGAAGATACTGTCCATCCCGAAAGAGGAAGGGCTGGCCGAGGTGACCGGCTTCCTGAAGGAGTCGATGGCCGGCCGAGAGGTGCTCGTGCGTTTCTTCTGCCTGGGGCCGACCGATTCGGTCTTCTCCATCTCCGGCGTCCAGATGACGGACTCTTTCTATGTTGCACACAGCGAGGACCTGCTATATCGGCCGGGATACGAGCAGTTCAAGACCATCGGCGACAGCCCCGAGTTCGTTCGCGTGCTCCATTCGGTGGGCGAGACCGAGAACGGCGTGAGCAAGAACGTCGACAGGCGCCGCGTATACATCGACGTCGAGACCGACACAG
>JAUWKK010000346.1 GCA_030614245.1 Planctomycetota bacterium
GGCAGCGGCGTGGACGCCGCAGAACTCGTTGGCCCGCATGAGGTGACAACTTCCGCCGGCGGCGTGGCATCGGTGGGACTGAAACTCCCCAAGAGCTTTGGCAACGTCTATGTGGCCGCATCCGTCGAGACGCCGAACGCCACAAAGACCGTCACGTTCACGGCAAGGTCGGGCGTTAACCTTCACGGCAACGCCCAGGAGGTCGAGGCCGGCCAGGCTCTGCCGAATCCCTTGCAGGTCGAACTGATCGCCCCCGACGGCAAACCCGTCGTCGGCGTGCCCGTACACTTCGACTTCGTCGGCAATCCTCACAAAGGCAAACTGAGCGCCAGGACCGCGCTGACCGATCCCGGCGGCATCGCTCAGACGCTGCTTACGACCGGACCGAAGTCGGCAGAGTACCTCGTCGGTGTCGAGATCGCCGACCCTGAAGGCCGGATCAACTTGCAGGGGCTGATGTTCGAGGCGCGTGGCATCAATCGTTCGATGCTGATAGTAACGCTCATAGGCGGGCTCGCGGTCTTCATGCTGGGCATGCGACTGATGTCACAGGGCCTGCAGCGCGTCGCCGGGAATCGCCTGCGTTCCACCCTGCGCCTCTTCACCAGAAACCGCTTCGTCGGCGTATTGACGGGCGCCGCAGTCACCGGCACTATCCAGTCATCGAGCGCCTGCACGGTGATGGTGATCGGCTTCATCAATGCCGGCCTGATCTCATTGCAGCAGGGCATCGGCGTGATATACGGCGCCAACGTCGGCACGACCGTCACCGCGCAGATGATCTCGTTCAAGCTCAACGACCTTGCATATCCTGCGATTGCCGTAGGTCTGCTGATACAAATGCTGGGCAAGCGCCGTACGACGAGATTCTGGGGCCAGACGCTGCTCGGCTTCGGCCTGCTCTTCCTGGGAATGACCACGATGAGCCACACGCTCGCGCCACTCAAGCAGTCCCGCTGGTTCAGCGACTTCTTTCTCGGATTCAACTGCGCTCCTGCAACACCCGGGGGAATAATGCCGCCGCTGACCGTGCTCAAGGCGCTGATGGTCGGCACTGTGTTCACCGTGCTGGTCCAGAGCTCTTCGGCAACGGTCGGCCTGACGCTCGCGCTCGCCGGCAGCGGGCTGATAAACTTCTACACCGCCGTTCCGATCATCCTCGGCGACAACATCGGCACGACAATCACCGCCGTGCTCGCTTCGCTCGCGGCCAACCGCAACGCCAAGCAGGCGGCCCTGGCTCACGCGCTATTCAATGTCATAGGCGCGACATACATGATCCTGCTGTTCTACATCCCAATCGAAGGCAGGCCCGCCTTCTTATGGCTCGTGGACCGGATCACGGCGGGCTCCGTCTTCCTCGCACAGAATCCGGAAAATATCGAGCGACACATCGCAATGGCGCATTCGCTGTTCAATATCACGAATGTGATCATCTTCCTCCCCCTCGTCACGCCGCTGGCGTTACTGTGTTCGAAGCTCATCACGAGCAAGGAGGCCGAAGACGAGGAGCCGCGGTTGCAGTACCTCGAACCTCACCTGCTCGATACGCCCGCCATCGCCCTCGAGCAGGCAATCAACGAAGTTGCCTACATGGCCGGCCAGTCGAGGAAGGCCATCGTCGAATCGTTCGAGGCGTGCATGGAAGCATCCACTGAGTCCGAAGATCGCATGCGCAGGCGAGAGGATGGCATCGACCAGCTCCAGGTGCAGATAACCGATTACCTCATCGGTCTGTCGCAGCGCCGGCTGACGGAAAGCGAGGCGCGCGTCCTCCCGATGCTGATACACGCCGTCAACGATGCCGAGCGCATAGGCGACCACGGCGAGAACCTGCTCGAACTCGCCGCGCTGCGCGCCGAAAAGAGCCTGAAGTTCTCCGGCAAGGCAGACAGCGAATTGCGCAGAATCCACGAACTGCTCCAGGAACAGTTCCAGGACGTGATCGAGGCTCTCGAAAAGCGCGACCGGCTCGCCGCCGAGCGGGCCACGAAAGTGGAAGAGCGTATCAATCACATGGCCACGGAGCTTGCCCTGGGCCACGTCCAGCGACTCGAAGACGGCGAATGCGACGTTCGCTCCGGCGTCGTCTTCCTCGATGTCATCGCAAACCTCGAAAAGGTCGGCGACCACCTCACCAACATAGCGGAGCGGATCGACGCAGCCATCCGGGAGCGCGAGACCGACGAACCATAACACGCAATGCGCCTGCCCGCCTCGGGAGTGTTTGGGGCGGAAGGCATCGCTGAATCCGGCTCGTGAGTATGACCCCAACTAATGGGGTATCTTATGCGCCGCGAATGTGAGCGTCAGCGTCCGGTACATCCGGCAGAGGCCCGGTTTCTTCGCTGCGGAGCAGCGGCCGATCCCAGCCCCGAAGGGGCGAAATAGGACAGCCCACGGCAACGCCGTGGGTACGGTTGACGAGTGAAATCCCAGCCCTGAAGGGGCGGTGGAAACGATCATCTGCTGTGCCCCTTCAGAGCACAGGTATTATACTGTCGGATTCCTGGGGCTGAAGCCCCAGGCTTTATCCCGTGGCCGCTACGCGGCCAGGCAGCAGCGTGCACGCGGTTCGGGTTGGAAACATCCCTTGGCTCTGGAGCACGGTTGGCCTGCATACCCCACGAGCTGGGGTCATATCCCCGGCTCGTTACCCATTTGATAATGTCGCAATCCAATGGTACATTCTATGGTACCACTTGCCTGAGACATGGGCACCCGAGGGATCCAGATGTCGTCCTTCAAGCTTGTCAGCCCGTTCGAGCCGCGTGGCGATCAACCGAAGGCTATCGAGTCGCTCGTGCGCGGATTCCGCCCCGCCGCGGCGGGCCATGCCGCAGGCAGGCTGGCGGGGGGCCCCGCGAAGAGGTGCCAGACGCTCCTCGGCGTGACGGGATCGGGCAAGACCTTCGCGATGGCCAACGTCATCAGAATCCTCGACAGGCCGGCGCTCGTCATCTCGCACAACAAGACCCTCGCCGCCCAGCTATACAGCGAGTTCAAGGAGTTCTTCCCGCACAACGCGGTCGAATACTTCGTGAGCTACTACGACTACTACCAGCCGGAGGCGTACATCCCGGCGAACGACATCTACATCGACAAAGAGGCGACGATCAACGAGGACATCGACCGGTTGCGGCTGGCGTCGACAAGCTCGCTGATGTCGCGCAATGATGTCATCATCGTCGCGAGTGTGTCGTGCATCTTCGGCCTCGGCTCGCCTGAAGATTACGACCAGATGACCATCCGCATCCGCAAAGGCGACGCAACCGACCGCAAGGAACTCCTGCGGCGCCTTGTGGATA
>JAUWKK010000348.1 GCA_030614245.1 Planctomycetota bacterium
GACCGCCACGGCGGCGAAGGTGACCTCGCGCCGGGGCCGAACCCTCAGCGAAGCCGACGTCGATCTGCTCAAGCACGTTCAGCGCGAGACGAAGGAAGAACTCCGCACCGCCATCAAGAAATCGCGACCGTATACTCATGGTAATTCAGAAAACAACGGCAACAGGTGAGACCGAGACAGAGAGGAGTTGGATATGGACGACATTGCAGCCCGCGTGAAGGCAGTAGTAGGCCGCGTGCTCAAGATAGATCCCAAGACGCTGAAGGACGGCGACCACTTCGTGCAGGACTTGGGCGCCGAGTCGATTCAGAGCATCGAGCTCGTTGCCGAGTTCGAAGATGAATTCGACATCGAGATGGATGAAGATGATGCCCTGGGCGTCCAGCGCGTCGGCGAGGCGGTCGAGTTTATTCGCAAGATCCTCGAGGATTAGCTCCCGCCGTGTTACCAGTTGCGCGGTGAGTTTTCGCACGCCATTCAGTTAAAGCGGGCCCGAACGCTTATCTCTTCACCGACGCCAATCCAAAGGAGTGAAGCACCAAGTGAAGCAATACGAACTCGTAGAAACGGAAGGACCCGTCCTGCTCGAGGACGTGTTCCCGCACGATAACGTGCCGCTGATACTCTTCAACTCGAACTTTACCGATACCATCAACGGCGAGGATGTCACGTTCGACCTCGCGCATTTGACCGAGCGCGACCTGCACATCACCGACACCACGTTCCGCGACGGCCAGCAGGCGCGGCCGCCCTTTACCGTAAAACAGACGGTCGACCTGTACAAGTTCCTCGTCCGTCTGTCAGGGCCGAACGGTGTAGTCCGCAACACGGAGTTCTTCGTCTACAGCAAGAAGGACCGCGATGCCCTCGAGGCATGCCTCGAAGTCGGAGCAGAGTACCCGAGAGTAACCGGCTGGATCCGTGCCGATGTCGCCGACCTCAGATTCGTCGAGAAAGTGGGCCTGAAAGAGACGGGCATTCTGACATCGTGTTCGGACTATCACATTTTCATGAAGTCGAAGATGGACCGTCGCAAGGCATTCGAGAAGTACAGCGCCGCCGTCGGTGCAGCCCTCGAGGCCGGCATCCAGCCTCGCTGTCACCTGGAGGACGTAACCCGCGCCGACCTCGATGGCTTCGTCATTCCGTTCGTGCAGAACATAATGCGCATGAGCGAATCGGTCGCCGACGAGCTCAAGCCCAAGGTCCGGCTGTGCGACACGATGGGGTTCGGGATTTCGTATCCGGGCGCGGCGCTGCCCAGAAGCGTCCCCAAGCTGTGCTGGCGGATGGTCCACGATGCCGGCGTGCCGCCCGAGCGGCTCGAATGGCACGGCCACAACGACTTCCACAAGGTGCTCATCAACGGCATGACCGCCTGGCTCTGCGGCTGCAACGCATTGAATGCAACGCTGCTGGGCATCGGTGAACGGACGGGCAATCCTCCGCTCGAAGGGGCGCTTTTCGAATACATCGGCCTCACCGGCGGCACCAATGGAGCCGACACGCTCGTCCTGACCGAGATCGCCGAATACTTCGAGAAGGAGATCGGCTACACCATCCCCAACCACCAGCCTTTCGTCGGGCGCGACTTCAACAAGACCCGAGCCGGCATCCACGCGGGCGGCCTGTATCAGGACCATCGCATCTACAACATATTCGACACCGAAGCCATTCTAGGCGTCCCCCCGCTCGTGGCCATCACAGACAAGTCCGGCTCCGACGGCGTCGCCTACTGGGTGAACAGCTTCCTCGGCCTGAAAGGCAAAGATCGCCTGCGTAAGAGCAAGCTGGTGAAGATCATGAGATGGGTGACAGACGAGTACGACGTTCACGGGCGCACGACCGCCGTCTCGGATGTAGAAATGGGAAACCTGGTGGAGGAGCATCTGCCGGAGACATATTTCGAGAAAGTGAAGCAGGATAATCCTAGCTGATCGGGCTTGGCCGCAAGTATTTTAACGGAGAAGAAGATGGAAGTAATTATCGTCAAGACCGGGGAACAAGTGGGCAAAGTGGCGGCGGATATCATCGCAACTGGCATGCTGCGCAAGCCTGATTTCGTCCTTGGGCTCGCAACCGGCAGCACGCCACTCAAAACCTATACCGAACTCGTCAGGAAGCACAAGGAAGGCGGTCTCGACTTCTCTAAAACCACCACCTTCAATCTCGACGAATACCTCGGTCTGCCCATGACGCATCCACAGAGCTATTACTACTTCATGTGGGAGAACCTGTTCAAGCACGTGAACATCAACCCCGAGAACATCCACGTGCCATCGGGGCAGATTCTCGACTGCGAGGGATTCTGCGAGGCGTATGAAAATGAAATCGTCGATGCCGGCGGAATCGACCTGCAACTGCTGGGCATCGGCCGCGACGGCCACATCGCCTTCAACGAGCCCGGCTCGTCGCTATACTCGCGCACCAGGCTCAAGACGCTCACGAAGGAGACCGTCGAAGACAACGCGCGAGTCTTCGACGACCCCGACGAGGTGCCACGCTTCGCAGTAACGATGGGTGTGGGCACCGTGATCGATGCCCGCAGGATCGTGCTCATAGCTAACGGCACCGGCAAGGCACAGGCCATCTTCGATGCCGTCGAGGGGCCCGTCTCCTCCCAATGCACCGCATCCGCACTACAGTTGCACCCCAAGACCACCGTAATCGTCGACGAAGGAGCAGCATCAAAGCTCGAACGCCGCGAATACTACGACTGGATCCGCGACAACAAACGCCAGATACACGACATCATCGAGAAGCAGATACGCAAACGCCTCCGCCTCGAGCACAAGGATTGGGGATAGGCGGCCCGTGAGAGAAGGGCGGACGATGAACGACGACGTGCAGGGCTGCATCGACGAGGGGCGCCGCCTGCTGAATATCGAGATCGACGCCCTGAGGCGTCTGCGCGCCAAAATGGGCGAAGCCGTCGCCCGGGCCGTGGCGATGATACTCGGTAACGCCGGTAAGGTGGTAGTTTGCGGCGTAGGCAAGAGCGGGATCGTCGCGCGTAAGCTCGCCGCCACCTTCTCGAGCACCGGCACCCCGGCCGTCTTCCTCCACGCCGCGGAAGGCCTGCACGGCGACCTCGGAATGCTCTTCCCAGAGGATGAGCTCATCCTCATCAGCAAGAGCGGCGAGAGCGACGAAATCGTCAGGCTGCTGCCTTCGGTCGAGAGGATCGGCCCGAAGGTCATCGCCTTCATCGGGGTCCTCGAATCGCGCATAGGCGAGGCCGCCGACGTCGCCCGCGCCCGTATAGTAGCGCGCCCAACCCCCCCCCCGAACCACCACCCCCC
>JAUWKK010000116.1 GCA_030614245.1 Planctomycetota bacterium
GCGATCTCGGTGCAGGAAGGACACAAGATGGGAGCCGGTTGCGTTGTCCCTCCGCGCCCGTGGCATGTTGCGGGCCCTCCTCCTATGTGTTTAGCCCGCCGCTCTTTCGCAGCTCTCGGCGCGGCTGAACGCATGCCGCTGCCAACTGCCGGCAGCTTACTGCTTACTGATCACTGCTTACTGATCACCCAGCCTTTCATCCTTGATCTTGTCGAACATTGCTTTGCGCGCAGCGGCGGGGCCGCGCTGCTGCAGCAGGCTGAACATCTCTTCGGACGATATCCGCGCGAAGATTTTCCGGCGGGCATCTTTGCTCGCGATGCGGTCGAGCACGGTCTGCCGCATCTCGGCCAATAGCTCAAGGAACTGCCCGTATTCGACCGGGAACTGCCGCTCGAGCTCCCGGCGAAGCCGTCTTGCGAGGCTCGGACTGGCACCGCCGGTTGAAATGGCGACACAGAGCCGCCGGCGGCGGATCGATGCCGGGACGTAGAAATCGCACAGTTCAGGCTGATCGACGACGTTCACCAGCACGCTGCGCTTGCGCGCCTCACGAACGATCTTGCGGTTCACCTCGGCGTCGTCCGTAGCGGCGATGGCAATCATGCAGCCGTCGAGATCGTCCGGTTCGAACGGACGCCGCTGGACGTCCAGGCCTTCGATTGAATCGAAGTCACGGCATATCTGTGGGCTGACGACGGTGATCCTCGCGCCGGCATCGAGCAGGAGCTCGACCTTGCGCAGCGCCACCTGCCCGCCGCCAACGACGAGCACTCGCTGCCCTTCGAGGTTCAGATGCATCGGGAACAGGGTTGCCATTCGGGTCTCTCTCTTCCTCGTTTGGATTGTGGATGTCAATAACATCACGCCATCTGTCGGCGCTTGCGCAATACCCATTCGGTGCTCATCAGCAGTAGAAACGCCCCGAACATTATCGGGCCGTTCCAGAGATATATCTTCCCTTGGACGCGCTTCTCGTGTTCCCGGCTGCGGAGGCGTTCCGCGAGGTCGTCGATGCGCGCCAGTGCAAGGTACTCACCGGCCGTCGCCTGTGCGATCCGGCGCAGCAGGTCTTCGTCGGCCTCAAGTTCATCAAACTCGAGGTTCGGCTTGCCCACGCGGAAACCTGCCGTGGCTTCGCCGATGTCTTCATTATCGAGCCTGCCGTTGACGGTGACGCCGTACTCGCCGGGCGCAGGCGGATCGAACGCCGCCGAATACTCGCCGGCCGTGCCCGGTTCGTAGTTGAGCTGCAGCCTGATGGGCCGGCCGTCTTTCGGCTGGACGACTGCGCGTATGATGGCATCGCCGGTCGCCAGGCCGTCTTCGCCCCGGGCGCGAGCGAACAGGCTCACCTGGTCGCCCGGCTGGTAGATGAGCTTGTCCGCAAAAGCGGTGATGCCCTTGCCCTGCTCGGATTCCCTGACTTCCTCGCCGGCGAGCCAGCGGACGGTTTGCCCCCAGAACTTGACGTAGGGCGTGTCGCGCCCGAGCCCACGGAGCTGCTGCCACCAGCGGTGCGTCGAATCGGCCGTGAAAGCCATCGAACGTCCGATGCCGTACTGCGCGACCGCTGCCACGATCAGGTTGTTGCCTTCGGAGTCCTTCCTCGACGGATTGACCGCGATGACGGTCGCCGCCGGCTTCTTGCCTCTGACGACGTTGCAGCCTTCGAGCTCCGGCGTTGAGACGGGCGGCCCCGCGTTGCCCCCGCCGAAAAAGGGCAGAGGCCCGACGAAAATCGGGTGCGAGATACCCTCCGGCGTCAGCGTCATTCGGAAGCGGGTGTTCTCCTGAGGGTCCCCCTTGCCGCCGAGGCGGACGGGCAGGACTTCCGCCATCGGCGACTCGGCCCAGCCGCCGGGACCGAAGGAGTTCTTGCCGCCCAGCATCAGGAATCCGCCGCCCTCGCTCACCATCGTCTGAAGATTCTGAAGTTGCGGCGTTGTGAAGTATGTCCGATCTACATCGCCGAGGATGACCACGTTGAACTTCCTGAGCGTCTGGAGGTCGTCGGGGAACGCCTGGATGTCGATGCCCTTGATCTGCCCCTGCCGGAGGAATATCCCCTTGCGGACCTGCACGAGCGAGAGCAACTCGACGTTCGGGTCCTGCTGCAGGATTCGGTTGAGGAACTTGTATTCCGGCCTCGGCAGCCCCTCAATGTAGAGCACCTTGATCTTCGGGCTGGTCACGATCATCGAGAAGCCATAGCGATTGTTATCGGCGATGCGTTCGTCCTCGCGCGGATCGATGGCTACCTCGTAACTGAACTGCCCGGTCTTCGACGGGGTGAAATTTATCGTCTCGACGAGGCTGACTGCCCGTCCGGCAGGCGGGTGGGTTGCGTCGTCGGGCTGCAGGAATATCTGTTTCTGGGCGATCTCGGTGCCTTCTTCCTTGAGTATGATCCGTGCCTGGTCGTCGTATCCGCCGACGCGAACGTGCACCGTTATCTCCGCGACGGTATCGACGCTGATGTAGCGCTCGTGCTCGACATCGACCACTGCGATATCCTTGTGCCGCTGCCTGCGTGCAGTTCCCATCCCGATGCAATGCACGACGACGCCCTGCTGGAGTATGGCCTGGAGCGGTGACTTGCCGCTGTTGTCGATGCCGTCGGAGATGAGAATGACGGCGTCGGCCCGGCGGCCGGCAGGCAGGCGCGAAGCAGTAGTCACCGCTCGGCCGAGAGCTGTCGCGTTACCGTCTGCTGCAAGCTCGGCCAGATGCCCGATGCGCAGCGGGCCGGCATCGGACGAGAACTGGAAGAAGGCCAGGTCGAAATCGGCTTCGAGCTTCTCGATGAACCGGCTGCGCGGGCCTATGGCGGCCTTCACCTGCTCGAGCCTCGGCGCCATTCCCTCGCCGTCGCGGACGCTCATCGAGCCGGAGCAGTCGATGAGGATCGACAGCAGCGAACGCGCGACACGCCTGTGATGAAAGAAGAGAACGGGACGGAAGATGAACAGCACCAGCACGCCGATAGCCGCAATGCGCAGGCAGAGCAGGAGCAGGAAGTAACGCCTCGTCACCTCCCGGCGGCTGCGGTAATAAAGCCCGGCACTCACGGCAATGGCGACGATAGCGGCGAGCGCCAGGAACCACAGCGGCCAGTCTCGCGTTAGCTGAAACCGTAGATCAGTCATTGGCCTGCACAGGGATGTTACGGCTGCTGCCGCAAGTGATTTCGGGTCTTCCGTCCGACTGTGCCCCGAAGCGCTACACCTCGCCCGCGAACTGAGCTTCGAGTTCCTTCAGCTTCGAGGCGACCTTGAGCTTGCTGGCAAGTGTCATTCGGCTGATGAAGAGCCGCCCATCGAGATGGTCCATCTCGTGCTGGATGGCGATTGCAGGCAGGCCTGATTCTTCGATGACCGTCGATCGGCCCTTCTCGTCGTAGTACTCGAGTTTCACCTTGTCAGAGCGAACGACATTGCCGCGCACGCCCGGAAAGCTCAGGCAGCCCTCTTCCTCGTTGCAGCGTCCGGACTCGCCGACGATGCGAGGATTGATACAGATGGTCTCTTGGCCGCCATTTTGGTCTGTCGGCGGCTCTGCGGCAAGATTCAGCACGAAAGCTCGAACCGGCCAGCCGACCTGCGTCGCAGCCAGACCTAAGCCGCGCGCCTCGTACATCAGCCTGAACATCTCGGCTGTCTTGGCGAGGAACTCGTTGGTTATTTTCTTTACATCCTCACCCGGCACTCGAAGCTTCGGGTCGGGGTAAAGCAGTATCTCCACGCTGCAGTCTCCGTTATGCGGCCCGCTCTATCCGAACAGGATGCCGCCGGGCCGGCGCTGATGTCCATTATAGTGCTCGTCGCCGCCGAAACAAGGGCAGAAGGGTGAAGGAGAATCGCGCAGGCCCGTCTGCCGGCGTGCGTGGGGTAGACACGTGAAGCGCAGCTTGGACTTGGGCCGCACCCGGCCGGGGCCCGCTCATCATCTGCCGACGAATATCGCATCCGCCCATACACCTCGCGGGAGCAGGCCTCTCCTCGCGGTTGGCGGCACCACCAGCGAGATGCGCTCAGCTCCCTTGACAGACACTTCCATCGGCACGGGCGAAGACGAAACCGTGACCTTGCCGCTATTCGCGGCCGGGATACCATCGACGAACACCCGAAACACCAGTGACCGGTTGCCCATCTCTTCAGCCGGTATGCCTTCGAGTGCTGTCGGGTCGACGCCGACTGTTGCCTTGAAGCTTTCCGCTCCTTTCGGGATATAGTAGTTGACCTCGGATCCGCTGCGGACGCCCAGGCCATGGTCAAACTCTTGCTTACCCAGTTTCAGTTTGCCGCCTGCATGATCGGTATCGAACGTGACGGCGCCATCTATCTGCCAGGCGGAAGCCGGCCACATCTCGGAGGCGTACCGGCTGCCGTCCTTGACGACCGGCACAAAGCGCGGCACGGCTTCCGGCTTCGCGCTCCGCCGCCACTGATGCTCAGGATCGAGATTCCAGTCCTGATCGAAAAACCCCAGGCTCAGGAACGAGTCCGGGCCGGCCGTAGATGAGTCGTAGACGGCGTAATCGAACCAGTCCGACCACGCTCCGAAGCGATTGTTGACCTGAAAGAGTCCCTCGCGGCCGGGCGACGCGATGACGACGAGGTATCGTTCGGGATTCTCCGGATTCGGAGAGCAGCACTTGACGCAGACATCGCTGTCGCTCCAGGTTTGATCGCCGAGAGTTATGGCACCGTCGGCGAACTTGACGGGCAGACTCTCGGCAAATTTGAGCGAGATGAAATTCTCATCAGGCCCGCCGAACAGGATGAAGCTGTATTTCGCGAGGTCGTCGCTGCTGACGTCCATATCGGACTTGATCCTCGGCAGTGTGCTGTAGCGGTGCCGCCAGTTTCGTGCGAGCAGGTGGGCCTGTGTGCTGATTTCGGTCTTGAGCTTGCTTCTCGCGTTGTCGCCCTGGGTGCCATAGACGATCATGAACGGGGTGCGGAAGACGTCTTCGATTGGGCCGGACAGGATGGCCTTGCGCGCTGGACACGCATCCGGCTGAAGAGCCCACCCGTCCTCCTTGCGGACGAAGTGCAGCTTCGACGTGCGCCTGACGGGCAGCGGCAGTTCATTACCGTCGATCTTCGCGACAACCTTCCCCGCCGGTAGTGGACAGGCGGCGGGGTCAACCGCAAAAGCCGCGACGTTTGACGTTCGCGCGTACAGCGTGCGCCCGTCCACGTTGGCGCCGATCTCCGCGAACCGCCTCTGCTTCGCCAGTCTTTCGATCTCGAGCCAATAAGCCTTTCGGTAGCGGAGCGAGGCGGTCTTGTAGCGGACGAGTTTCGGCCTCGGGTTGATCCGATGTTTCAGCAGGCTTTCGGTGAAGCTCTCGCGCGCGAAGAGCGGCATCGTGCCTTGATCGAAACCGTCGAACTCCCAGTAGGTGCAACTGTAACCGGGCGGCTCGATACCGCTCTTGAGATTGGCCAGGCGCGTGCTCATGGCGCGAGAATGCGCGACAGGGCTGATCATGTCGCTCGTGCCGTGCATGACGTAGCATGGGATATGGAGAAGGTTTTCGGCATAGGCGGCCGGGGCTAGCGATGATCTAAGGAACCCGATCGTGTCCTTGATGGGGCCTTTTGCGTCGATAGAAATCGCCGGATAGCCGCTGTTGCCCTGCATCGGCGCGATGGCCGCAAACCGGTCGGGATACCGCGCGGCCAGCCACCAGCAGCACGAGCCGCCCATCGATCGCCCCCTGAGGTAAATCCGACTTCGATCTACCGCGTAATCCTTCGCCGCGTCTTCGATAGCCTTGAGCACGTCCACCGCGCCTGTGGCTCTGAAGTCTGTGCTCTCGCGTCCATGAAGCTTCAGTTCGATGGCCTTGGGATTGAACCTTTCGCTCAGAGACGCATCAATCAAGAGGTCAGAAATGCTGAGCTGGTGCAGCGAAACAATGAGCGGTATGGGCTTTGACCTGTCGTAGCCGGGCGGCACGGCAAGGATATACGGCTGCGGCTTGCCGTCGATTGCCGAGCGATAGCAGCGGACAAGCGAAGTCTTGCGGTCTCTGAAGGGATTCTTTCCGGCTTCGATGGCATCAACATCAACTGCTATACGGTCGAGTCGTTTCCATACACGATCTTTCCCGTGGAAGTGGGCTTCCCCGCGTTTCAGCAGGTAGTCCATCAGGTAACCCAACTGCACTCGTACTGTATCAATGGCTCGCTTTGATTCGGGTGTGGCGGACTTCTCCATGGCCTTCGCTCTCTGGTCGAGTTCCACCATGCGATTGTGGCATTGGTGATATGTAAGCCGACCGGAGCCGCTCCGCGACCACAGCGAGACGGTCAGGATGACGGTCACGGCCAGCAGGCCGACAAGCACAATGATAACCATATCGCGCCGGGGTGCCTGTTTCATTGATGGGGCCTCCTTGCTTCAGATCATCAGGCACCATTACACCAAAGCCGGTGCGCGGAGTCAATGACGCAAGGCTGAACGGGGCTATGGGAACCGGTTGCGTCGTTCAGTGGCGGTTGTGATGAGCGGAGTTACAGCAGTCCCAGCCGCCTTTCGCGGCATCATGGAAAAAGTCTTGCGGATACTTCAGTTTTTTCGACGAGAAGCAGAGCAGCTTTCGAATGGCTCCGGAACGTACCCGCCTGCCCGCCTGTGGATGGAGTGGAACCACAGCAGATAAACACAGATAAGGTGGTCGGGTTGTCGAGATGGGCCGTCTTCTCATTATCTGTGTTCATCCGGTGCCTGCCCGCCGAAGCGGGGGACGTGCTTGGCGTGGAGAGAGAACTGGCGGCGTGTTGCAGCCCCAACGGGGCGTAGTAGGAAAGCCCACGGCAACGCCGTGGGTAAGATTGACGAGTGAAATCCCAGCCCCAACGGGGCGCAGGAGCGCTGGGAACTGTAGGGGCTCTTGTGCTTTTTCGCACGGTTACCGGGGGTTCCGCTCCGCCTCACCCCCGGCTATAGCCCATCGGTCCTTCGGGGCTCGCGGCGGGCTAGACACATACGAGGAGGGCCCGCGACATGCCACGGCCCGGGGGAACAACGCAACCGGCTAGGGCTATGGACATGAGCTGTACAGGCATCCGCTCATCGCATTTTCTGTCCGACAGGCGGCAATTCTGCTTGACGCGGCGATGAGCAGTGCGTATACTCCGGGAGTGGCCAGATGTAACATCATCCTGTACTCGTCATGCTGAGCTCTGAGCGAAGCATCTTTCGTCGGTTGAATGCTGCTGCCCCCAAAGATTCTTCGCTGCGTTCAGAATGACAATGTGAGAGGAGGGAGCTCATGAGGAAGGTCTACTGGTTCGGCCATGATGAGGTGGCCAAAGCTATCGAGACCGACGAAGGACACATTCGCAAGCTGGTTGTGCCGGTGATCCGTCCCGGGACGGAGACCCCCATGCTGCGGAGCCAATGGCAGAGCAACCTGCACGGCAAGTCGCCGGTCATTCAGTCCGACGACTTCCAGTTGTCATACGCGAACGAACACACGCCGCAGGAAGTCCACTGGCATCGTTTGCAGGTCGAAAGCTACAGCAGCGACAGCCCGATGATCGTGGCGGCTCTTGACGCAGACGAGCGCCAGCGCGATTCATCAGAGGTAATGGTCGAGTTCATCCGCGGAGGCCGTCTCGTCATCCCGCCGCGATTCTGCCACAAGGTATATCTGACCGGCCTGACGGAAGTGATGCAGATACGCGCAGAGCCCGGCTCACTGGAAGGTGACGTTCACGTCTGCGAAGACTGCAACAACCACGAGAACTGCCATTGCGCAGAGATAACCGAGCTGATCAGGAAGACGGCCGAAGAGCACTTGGGCCAATACAGCGAATAGTGGGCGAGGCGGGATTCGAACCCGCAATCCGTTAGA
>JAUWKK010000194.1 GCA_030614245.1 Planctomycetota bacterium
GCAATTCTTCGCCAGCCCTAACATTAAACATATTCTCTCACTCGTGGCGCATAAGATACCCCACGATAGGGAGTCATGCCCTTCAAGCTGAGCGGCCGGGGGCCTGATATGGATGAGCTTCGAGTACGAAAAAAAAGCGGGACATACGCCCCGCTGCATCGGTGACGGGAGTCTGGAACTCGACCGCGTTACTCTTTTTCGAGTTTCTTGCTGACGTAATCGAGCATCGCTCCCTGCGCCTGGCTGTCATTCCAGCCGATCCACCAGAACTCGACCCCGATGTCGTATTGCCCCATCGCCTCGTTGGGCTCTACCCAGACGACCCGCGCGAGAGCTACGACTTTGTCGGCCAGTAGGGCAAGATTGACCCGCAATGCGATCATCTCGCCGATGGGCAACGGCTCGCGCGCAGTGAAGCACATACCGCCGCCGCTGATGTTCATCGCCAGAGTGTTGCGGCTTACAGGTTCGTGTTCATCCTCGATCAGCGTGTAGGTGACCTCGCAGTCGTCGCTCACCCTGGGATACTTCCTGAGATCAATACCGGCTTGTGTGGAACTCATTGGATTTCCTCGCGCAAGATATACAGATAAGGACCATCACTATTTCGCGGCGATCAGTCCTGCATACGCATTATCGGCAGGCAGGGTCGATGATTTCACTGTTTTGGGTGAGTACCGAGAAAGCTCTGCATTCGGACGAGTTCGTCCGTAGATGGCGGGCTGTCGGCGCCGGCCAGTTCGTCGCGCATCGCTGCTATCTGCTCGCGCCAGAATCTTCTGGCCGTGGCAGCCG
Organism: Planctomycetota bacterium; assembly: GCA_030614245.1. Lineage (GTDB taxonomy): Bacteria > Planctomycetota > PUPC01 > JABMSA01 > JAUWKK01 > JAUWKK01. Next base: position 796 of record JAUWKK010000194.1, read on the forward strand.
GGCGTTCGGTCCAGCCTGCCTGGCCCAGCAGCACGTCGAGCCAGCCGAGCGCGAGTTCCTCTGCCTCGGCTGTTTCCTCGCGGAAAGCGGCCCACAGCTTGTGCGCTTCTGCCGGAGAGAGCGGGCCCGGCGGGAGTTTGCCGACTATAGCCGAGGCCGCTACGGTGGCGCTGAGCTGGCCGAAGGTTGGAACCGGCGCCATCTCATCAGAGGTCGGTGTTGCGGGCCATAAGGGCAGGACGTTTTCGTGCAGGAGGGCGATATCGCCTATCTCCTCGATCGCGCGCTCGATGTAATCGATATCGGCGGAGGATCGGATCAGGCGCACGAGACCGTGGCGAGCTTCAACTGGGATCATCGGCCTCGAGCGGTGAATCGCCTGCAGGACTTCGGAATGTGGCGGTCCGAGCCGCAGGACGAGGTCATTCAGATCGAAGGCGCTGAGGTCGCGCCAGAGCTTTCGCCGAAGCTCGCACAGCAGCGTATGGCCGACGCGGAACAGGAAATCGAGGTCGAACTCGCCAAAAACCCTTTCGGCGGCGATAGCCTCGATGCCGGAGCTCACGTATTCCAAGCCGAGCCCGGCGTAACTCGCCGCAACATCTGTCGCCAGTTCGAGTCCGCGCGGCTCAGAAGTGTCGATCCCGTCGGCTACGACTATTTTGTTGGCAAGGTCTACGAGATCCTTTTGGAATTTTGCGGCTGCGCCCGGCTCCAGAATGCGGCGTTCGATGGCTGTCTCGACAGCTCTATGGAGGAAAGACTTGTCTTCGGGTGCGGCCGGCAGGGTCTCTTCTCCGGGCTGAGTCGATACGGACAGATCGGCAAGCGGTACCTCCACGTATATCTGCAGGACATCAGCCTCTGAGGGGAAGCCTCGGCGTTCGAGCCGTTCCTCGCGGGCAGCGTAGACCTCGGCGGCCCGCTCCTGCTCCAGCAGGATTTCTTGCGTTATCCCGCTGAAGAGCTGTTCATCTGCGGCGAACACCTGTGCCAGGAAGGCCGACGCGACGGGGTCTTCCACCTGAATGGAGCGTGGGGTCACCGCATAATGTGAACTTGTGCGGACGTCCAGCGGCGCGTCCGGATCCTCGGACTGCTTCACCCACGGCTGCAGCATAGCCGCGAGCAACTGGGTGTCGAGGCCCGGAATGATCCGTGAAAGCTCCTCATCCTCCAGTTGCAGGAGGATTTCGAGCCAGTGCAGGACCTGTTTAGGGACAAGCTGGCCGTCGTGCCAGCATTCGATGTCCAGAATATGCACAACTTGCTCGGACGTGGCGGCTCCAAGCAGGCCGAGCGCGTCTTCCGGGCCGATCAGCATAATAGTGCGTCGGACTTCCTCAGGCTCGAGCGCCCGGACGAGATCCGTGCAGTCGTCCTTGAGGTAGAACAGCTCCTTGCGGTCGTCCCCCTCGACGGCCCGTGCCAGTTGGAGCTGGCGGTTGAAATCGATGTCGTTGAAGCGGGCTTCGGCGGCACGAAGGTCGTTCCCAGCGAGGACGATCAGCTCGAGAGCATCTTCTTCGAGCTTCTTCAGCTCGCCTGCGGGTCGGCTGTTCTCTTCAGACGGTCCGATCATCAAACACCGCTGCGGTCCAATGGCACGGCAGGCACTTCGTCGTCGGGAGCTTACACCCCAGACAAGTATATGTCCGGTCATTCGGTTGTCAAGGGAGTACTTCGGGTGTACGACAGAGATGACATGCAAACGAACCGGCTGGTAATTTTTATACCAACCGGTTCGCTATAGCGGGGCGGAAGCATCCCCGGTGTGGTGCGTTGCTCTGAGGTGTGAGTTCGGGGATGCTTCCGTGGTGGCCTATATCTTGCTGCTTTGTTCTTCCTTTCTTCATAGGAAGGAGGGGGAGCCGAATCTTAGTTGTGCGGGATTCAACAGAACTTCGACTCCCCTACTCTCAGGACAGTATACAGCCCCCGACAAGGCGTGTCAAGGAAAAAATCTCCTTTTTTTCAAAAAAAATAAAAAAAACTTCACCACGCCCGGCGCCGCAGGAGACGCCGCCAGACGTTTTGCCGCAGCAGCCGCCCGTTCGCGACCGAGAGCTCCCCCCTCCATCGCGGCAACGGGGGGCGGGAGGCCTCAAGGCCTCCCGCCTACCCAATCACGGCAGATGTCCCTTTCCTTCGCCCCTTCAGGGCTGGGATTTCACTCGTCAACCTTACCCACGGCGCTGCCGTGGGCTGTCTTATTTCGCCCCTTCGGGGCTGCAATCGGCCGCTGCTCCGCAGCGAAGAGACGAGGCCCCTCCCAGGCGTACCGAAAGCTGAGGCGCACATTCGCGCCTGACCGCCGGCAATTCTTCGCCAGCCCGAGCATTTAACACATCCTCACATTCGCGGCACATAAGATACCCCACGATATGGAGTCATGCCCTGCCACATGGGCGACTGCCATTTTCTTCCGGCGGCTTTTGCACCGCGGCCGAGATATCCTTAAAGAATCCGTTCGATTATGACGATATACACGCGGAGCGAATTGCGCTCTCATCCTGTCCCGTCCGTGCTGCCGCAGGCAGCATCCCACGCCATGAGCAGGGAACACCGCGGTGTTGTTAAAGGGCTTCCTTCGTCAGATTCTCAGCCTCGGTGCGGCATCGAAGGGCAGGCTCCAACTGGCAATGAGCCTCCTGCAATCGAGCAATTCACCCGCCGACATCCGGCGGCATCTTCCCGAGCTGCTGAGCTCGGGTAACTGGCAGGTGCGCAACGCGGCCATCAAGCTGGTCGCGAAGATACGAGACGAAGACCGCTTCGATCTGCTGATCGAGAAGCTGCTGGACCGCAACGAAGCCGGGATCGTCCGCCGCAACGCCGCCGAACTGCTCCATAAGTGGGGGAGATACACTCCCGAGGTCGAGCGCGCTCTCTGTCAGGCCCTGTCCGACGGCTACTGGGAGGTCCGTGCGGAGGCGGCGCGTTCACTCGCCTCGCTGGCGGAGCCGGGCCGAGCTATCGAGCGGAAGCTCGTCAAGCGGCTGCACGATCCGGACGGTAATGGGCGCGGCGACGCGCTCCGAACCGTCCGCGAACGGAATTTCGAGGTGCGGGCCGGCCTGGCCGAGGCCCTCGGAGCACTGGGCACGACCGAAGATGCCTTCGCCGCCATCAAGACGCTCGCCGCCGACGCACAGTGGCTGGTGCGCTACCAGGCGGCCATCGCCCTGGCGCATTTCGCGTCCAGGCTGCCCGATTTCTTCGACAGGGCGCGGGAGGCACTGCAAGATGTCGATCACCTCTCCAGCGGGGCGCTGCCGATATTCGTCTTCTCGCAGCGGATCGGGCGGCTGCTCGATGACATGGGGCGTGGCACCCTTGACCCTGCCGTCCTGAAGCATCGCTACATCCACCTGAAGCACGGCTGGCATCGGATTGATGAGGTGCGATGGTGAAAGCAGCCTCCTGTTGAGGAAGGCCCGTTGGTTCCATTATTGTGGGAAATTCTGCTTGGAGTCGATTCGGCGCCTGGGCTGAGCGCGCGTTCGATGTGGGCGGCCGGTACGGCGTTCGCCCTCGTCCTGCTGCTGGCGCCCCGTTTCAAGAAACGAGTCCGCCGCTGGGGCCTGGTCGACAAGCCGAAGCCGCACGGCGGGCTGAACGTGCTCACCAAGGCCGGAGTGCCGTTGATGGGCGGCGCTCTGATACTGTTCAGCGTTGCCGCCGCCGCCTTTGTCTGGTGCCGCGTGACCAGCAGTTACGTGCTGATTGCCACGGGCGCAGGTGTTTATTTCGCCGTGGTCGGTGCGTTCGACGATATCGTCAAGGCCCGCGGCGGCCACAGCGACGCCGGGCTCTCGCGCGGCACCAAGTACGTCGCGCAGATCGTATTCGGCCTGGCCCTCGGACTGCTCCTGTTCCTGCCGCAGACGAGTCCCATCAGGGAGCGCGTCGTTGCCGGATCGCTCTATCTGCCTTTCTCCCGAACGGGCCTTTGCCTGGGGCTGGGGATCGTTCCGTTCGTCATCTTCTTCATAGTCTTTGCGTCGAATGCGGTCAATCTGACCGACGGAATGGACGGCCTGGCGATCGTGCCGGTGATCTTCGTGGCGATCGTCCTGGGGCTGTTTGCGTACCTGTCGAGCAACGTCAACTACTCCGAGTATCTGCATCTCAACAGCTACGTTGCGCCCGACGGGATACTGAAGTACCACACGCTGCGCGGCGCGGGCGAGCTGACGGTGCTGTGCGCGGCTGTAGTCGGGAGCGGGACAGCGTTCCTGTGGCACAATGCCCATCCGGCCAGCATCTTCATGGGCGATACCGGCTCGCTCGCTCTTGGCGGGATGCTCGGTGCGATAGCCGTGCTGCTCCGTCAGGAGGCGATCTTCTTTATCGCGGGCGGGCTGCTTGTGGCCGAGCTTGGCTCGAGCTTCATCCAGGATTACATCGGCCTGAGGCTGCTGGGCCGGCGTATACTGCCGAGGGCTCCGTTACACCTGACGCTCCTGCACCACGGCACGGGCGAGGGGAAGGTTACCGTACGTCTGTGGATAGTAGCCGCAATGTGCGCCCTGGCAGCCCTGGCGACGTTGAGGCTGCGATAATAGAGGATGAAACCGCGGATAAACACAGATACCGATATAATCAGCGTTCATCAGCCTGCCTGCCGGCAGGCAGGCGTTCATCTGTGGTTGCCTTTCTTGAGGGGTCGCGGTTCAGCCCCCGGCGATCTCGATCGCTTCCGCCAGATCGAGCCGGCCGTCGTAGAGCGCCTTGCCGACGATTATGCCCTCGATGGGCAGGCTTGACAGCGCGCGGATGTCGTCGAGCGACCCCACGCCGCCGGAAGCTATTACCGGCACGCTGACGGCCTCGGCCATGCGGCGCATCGCCTCGACGTTCGGGCCGGTCAGCATCCCGTCGGTGGCTATATCCGTGAATATAATGGCCCTAATGCCGCAATCGGCGACTGTGCGGCCGAAGTCGATTGCGTCGATCTCCGAGACCTCGGTCCAGCCTTTCCCCGCCCCCTTGCCGTCCCGGGCGGCGATTCCCGCGACGATGCGGCCGGGGTGCCTCGCGGCCACGGCGCGCAGCCAA
>JAUWKK010000007.1 GCA_030614245.1 Planctomycetota bacterium
CGATCATCTGCCGCGTCGCGCGGGAATATGAGGAGATCAGCCGCGCCGCGCTCGGCGAGAAGTGCCGCGCGTCGCCGGCGTTTACCGCCGGGGGGCTATACATCAGGGGCTTTAAGAATCTCGATTGTATCGGCGAGAAGTAACGAATGGCGGAAACCGACCTATCGGTGATTGATGGCATAGTGGAACAGCTCGGCGGCAGCCGCGACGCCGTGATTCCGATCCTCCAGGCGATTCAGGAGCACTATCGCTATCTCCCCGAGGCCGCACTGGCGAAGGTATGCGAGATCACGGACATAACGCCGGCTGCTATCACGGGCGTCTCGACCTTCTACGATCAATTCCGCCATCGGCCGCTGGGGGAGCACGTGATCCGCGTCTGCCACGGCACCGCCTGCCACGTGAAAGGCGCGCCGCTGGTCACCGAAGCGCTCCTCGACGCCGCCCGCAAGCTGGGCATTGATATTCCCGCCCTTTGCTTTCTTCCCGGCCACGATCCATCCACCTCGTGCATGGTGTGCGTGGTCAAGCTTGCCGGCAGCGGCCGCTTTGTGCCCTCGTGCGCGACCACTGCCGTGGATGGGATGGAAGTCGAGAGCGAGACCGACGAGGTCCGACATCTCAGGCGGGCAAACCTCGAACTGCTGCTGAGCGACCACTTAGGCGACTGCATCGGCCCGTGCCACGAGATATGCCCGGCGAAGATGAACATCCCGCTCATGCTCCCGTTGCGATCTGCCTGCTGAAGCGATTCGTCGCCGACGTCGATCTGCAATCGGATGAGCCGTTTCTGCCGGAATGCGCGGCTGCGACGGGCAAACGCGTGGCGATTGTCGGTGCGGGGCCTGCCGGCCTGGCTGCCGCGTATTACCTGCTGCAAGGCGGCCACGCCTGCGTGCTTTTCGACGAGCACGATCAGCCCGGCGGGATGCTCCGCTACGGCGTCGGCGAGGAAGAGTTGCCTCGCGAGGTCCTCAATGCCGAGATCGGTATCATCCGCAGGCTCGGTGCGGAGTTCCGCCTGAACGAACGTATCGAGCCGGCGGGCTTCGGCGCTCTCAGGGAGGATTTCGACGCCGTCCTCGTGGCTGCCGGCGAGATGAAGCCCGGCGAGGTCGAGCGTTTCGGCCTGGCGGCCTCGGAGTGCGGGGTCCGGATCGACAGGAATACGTTCGCGGCCAGCCAGGACGGTGTGTTCGCAGGCGGCGGATCGGTCAGGCCGAGCAGGATGGCGGTGCGTGCGGTTGCCGAGGGCCGTTCGGCGGCTGTGGCGATGCACCAGTATCTTTCCGGTGAGCCGGTGACCGGCGAGAACAGCCCGTGGAGCGTGCATATCGGCAAGCTTCAGGAAGGCGAGATGGCGCGATTCATGGCCGAGGCCGACGATTCACCACGAGTGGAGCAGCAGGACGACTTTAGCAAGGACCAAGCATGCATCGAGGCCCGGCGCTGCCTGCATTGCGACTGCCGGAGCGCCGACGATTGCGGCTTGCGGCTGTACGCCGAGCGCTACGGAGCGAAGGCCGTGCCTGCCGGCGGCGAGCGAACGCCCTTCGAGCAGCAGCGGCATCATCCCGAGGTGGTCTACGAGCCGGGCAAGTGCATACGGTGCGGCTTGTGCGTGCAGATCACGCGCGCTGCGGGCGAGAAGATGGGACTGTCCTTCGTCGGTCGGGGCTTCAAGGTCCGCGTGGCGGGCGCGCTGAACGGCTCGATAGCCGACGCGCTCAAGGAATCCGCAGCCGAATGCGTCGCCGCGTGCCCGACCGGTGCGCTGGCGTGGAAGTAGCTCCCGCATATTGCTGCGAAAGAGCATGAAAAAGGCCGACCCATCGCCGGCCCGTGCTGGCTCATTCTGGTGCTACGCGGCGGCTACCGTTTGCGCTTGCCGAACTTCACTTTCTTGTGAATACTCGGCCTGATCCCGTGATTGGCCTTGCTCCGCATGGTCTTGCCGCGTTTCTTGCGTCGGTGGATTGACATCTGCATCCCCCTTGACGATTGATACGATCCTGCTCTCCAAGCTGCTATTATAGGAACTCCGCATCGAAATGCAATAGCGCGTTTGGATCGAGGGCCGTCACGTTCCACGCACGGAACGGTTGAAAGGAACTGCTCGAAGGGCTGGACAAGAGATCCCCCTCCCATTGTGTGTGCCATAGGTGAATAGATAGAGACACATAAAGTGTGAAGTTCACGCGAAGGAAGCCCCAAAAATGCCAATTTGGCCTTTGACAAAGCGCTCATGGTGGGGTATACTTAGCGTGAAAGCTACCGCAGGATAAAAGGTACTGTTATCTAGGCAAAACATAGATGATTAGACAACATAAGGAAAAATGGATTCTGTCCGGATCTCTCGTTCTTCTGGCTTGCCTACTTCATGTTTCTGTGCAAGCAGAAGATGTTCTGCGTTTGGAGGGTACTCCTGCAGAAATGGGTCGGCAGCACGGCGTCTTGGCAAGAAAACAAATAAGGTTGATGGTTAGCGAGTATGTCGGCGATGAATTGGTCAATGGCAAATTGGACAAGCGTATGCAGAAACGGATAACAACGATGAAAGGATCTCTGCCAAAATGGTTTCTCGACGAATTGAATGCATGCGCAGATGAGGTCGGCCTAAACCGTGATGTGCTGTTATACGCTCAATGCGAAGGGGACATACGAAGGATGCCTGGCTGTACTGCATACGTTGCTTTTGGTGAGGCGACCCATAACGGAGAAGTTGAAATTGGTCGCAGCTTTGATTATTGGGGACTTAAGTCCACGAAAGAATGCGTTCGTGTATTTGCCATATCCCCGAAAAACAAGGGGCATTACGCGTTCATTTCTGTCGGATGGGCAGGAATCCTTGGCGGATGGACCTTCTACAATGAAAAGGGGCTCTTTATCGCAAACAACCTGGGTGGGTTCACAAAGAAGAATCCGAAAGGTATTCCAACTCTGATTTTACAACGGATAGTTGCGCAGAAAGCTGCTACTGTCGATGAAGCCATTAAGCTAATAGAACAATCCCCGCGTATGCGTGGCCAAGCGATGGTTATCGGACATGCAGGAGATGCTGAAAAGGGGATCAATCCTTCTGCTGCCGTGGTATTGTACGATGCAGAAAAAGTAGTAGTTAGACGACCTGTTGGTGGTTTTGTATTTCACAGCAGCGTAGGAACAGAGGAAACGACCCTGAGAAAGAACGTGAAAGCGAAGAAACGTGAAGTCTATAATGCAATCAAGGCAGCAGGAAACAGCATCACCCTGCATTCGGTCGCTATACGGCCTTCGACCAAATCAATATGGGTTGCCCATGGCACAAGGCCTGGTGCACATCAGGGCAAATATGTTCTTTTCAATATCAGCGAGTTGCTGAGAAGGAAAGAGTAATCCAAGAGACGAATAGATAACAATGCGTTGCACAGCGACGCGGTAAACCGCGCGCGTGAACGCAGGCGTTATGCAGGAGAAGAATGTCATGAACGAGACGGGCTTGCTCTACATGAATCAGTAGAATTTAGGACGACATGTGAGTGTTGCTGACGCCGCACCCGCAGATCGCGAAGCCTCGATTCAAGCGATGGGCAGCCTGAGGACGAAGCAGGCGCCGTCGGTGACGGTGGTGTCGATTGAGAGGTCGCCGCCCATCGAGCGGGCGAGCCGCCGGCTGAGCGCGAGGCCGAGACCCACGCCGGGCGCCGAGTTGGCGGCATCCTTAGCCGACTTGCAGAACGGCCGGAACAGGCGCCGTGCCTCCCGGGCACTCACCCCTGGACCGTGGTCTCGCACGCGAAAGACGGCGAAATGATCGGGCACGTCGAGCTCGAGATGAATCACGCGCTCTGTGGCCGACGCGGCATACTTCCGGGCGTTGTCCACGAGATTGAAGAGAATCTGCTCGGTTGCGGCGGGATCGATGCTGAGTCTCGCGTTCAGCACCGCTTCGGCGGCCTGTAGCTCTAACGTCATCTCGGCCTGTTGCGCGTGCAGGGCGAGGCGGTCCTGGATGCGGGCGAGCAGATCGCGGATGGTTACGGCTTCGATCCTTCCCGCCATGCTCCCGCGCTCGATCCCGGCATAGGCGAGTACGTTCTCGACGAGATGGCTGAGGCGGTCGGCTTCGCGCCGCAGCGTGTCGAGGTATCGGCGGCGTTTGGTTTCGTCGGTCACGATCCCTTCTGCGAGCATCTCGGAGTAAAGGCGGAAGGTTGTGAGCGGCGTTCGCAGTTCGTGCGTCACCGCCGAGACGAACGCCCCGCGCCGCTCGCTGAGCGCGACGGCTCCCTGAAGGAGCACTCCCGCCGCCACGGCCGCGAGTATGACGCATCCCCACGAGATCGCCAGCGAGAAGATGACCGTCGAACGCGCCGGCACCGAGCCGAGCGGTATCTCTTTCGGCACGACGTTGACCGGCAGTGCTGCGAGCATGCGGGCCTCCCCCTTGCACCGACCCGACTTGACCGGCTCGAGCCCGGCACCCGGCAGCAGGTCGGCTATGCTCTCGTACAGCCAGGGCTTTATCTGCGGCCAGTCGAGCCAGCAGCCCTGCACGTAATCCCGTCCGTCTACGATGATGCGCCTTGCCAGCAGGAGCGTATCGCCGAACCAGAGCGGCATCATTATGCCCGGCTCCACGTTAATGGTGCCGACGGGGCGTTTGGCTGCGGCCAGCTGGGGAGCGTAGTTCTGCGACCACACATTCTGGCGGGATCGTGCCCGCCATTCGGAGGCGCTTCTGACTGATTGCTGCAAAGCGATATCAGCGGCGTTGTTCGCCGGCACGACTCGTATCTTCTCCGGGGGCGGCGGCTGCGGCACGGTCTCGGGCAGCCTGCCGATCAGCTCCTCGCGGCCGATCTGCCCGCCGAACTGCTTGAGGAGCCGCTGCGCCGCAATTATCTCCTTGTGCGTCTTGTAGCCGGTCTCGGCGAGGTCTTGCATGTTGCCGACGGGCGCCTGGGGCGAAGTGATCCCGCCGTCGGGCTCGAACTGGAAATGGAGAAGTATGTGCTGCGAGTCGAGCGTTAGCAGCGGCGACGGCATCCGCACCTCGTTGGGCCGCAATTCGGCGAACATCTTGTTGTAGGCGCGCTCGGGGAAGTAGAAGGCGCTGTAGACGAAATACGGCCGCGAGCTCTCCTGCGCGACGAGGCCGGCCAGCGACGAATCCATCCGCCAGAGGGCCAGGCGCACGTTCTCCTCGAGCACCGCGTGCCTTCGCATCTCCGTCTCGGCATGGTCGAGCCTCAATGTCGTGACGCTCACCCACGCCATCGCCGCCAGAAGGACAGCCAGGCACAAGGCGAATGCGGTCCAGATATGCCAGGGACGTCTCATTTCGGCCTCGGAGCCGTAATATCGCGGCTCAACGACGCAGCTCGAACCCAGCTTCGATCCAGGCTCGGATCGTTATGCTGCCGGGGGCAATGGTGCCGAGCTTGGCATCGGCCTCGGCCCTGTCGCTCGACGATGGTGCCGTTCTGAAGGCATTCGAGGCGTAATTCCCAATATTCGCCCCGGAGCCCCAAGTCGGCGAGCTCTGCTGAAACTCGTTGATCCATAGCGGATGGCCAACATTCATGTCCATCTGCTCGGCGAGGTACCGCGCCTTCGCCCGGGCGGCCTTGATGGCCTGGATGCGCGCTTTGACCCGCTGCTCGATTTCATCCGACGACTTGAAGGTTATCCCGGAGACCCGGTTGACACCCCGCTTCAGCAGCCCGGAGATGAGCCGATCATACTTCGAGAGATCGCGGAGCGTGACGGTGATGGACTTGGATGCCTCGTAGCCCTTGAACACCCGCTCTTCATCTCGGCGGCGATGGTATTTCGGTTCGAGCCTGGCGTATTCGGTGCCGATGTCTCTTGCTTCCACGCCCAGTTTCTTCACAAAATCGAGCGTCTGCTTCACCTTCGTGTCGTTATCGGCCTGGGATTTCTCGATATCCTTGTCGAGAGTTACGATCCTCGTTCTGACTACGACGTGATCGGGCGGAACCTTTATCTCCGCCACGCCTCGGACGGTAATCTGCCTGGGCTCTCGCCGCGAATGATGCCGGCAGCCGGCCGCAAAGACGCAGCAGGCTGCGACGGCACAACACAAGATCGGATGCAGTTTCTTCATTCGAGTTATCCTCCTGGAGTGTTTCCGGCTGCGAACATGTAACCTTTGCCTCTGACGGTAAGAATGACGGCCGGCTTCCCCGGGTCGTCGCGGAGTTTTTCGCGCAGGCGGACGACGTGCATGTCGATCGTTCTCGTCTCTGCGCCGTCTGGGTTGATTCGCCAGACTCGGGCCAGTATTTCTTCGCGCGAGATGGCGCGGCCGGGGTTCTGGGCGAGATACCTGAGCAGCTCCGCCTCCCGTTCGGAGAGTTCGGTCCGGCCGCCGTCGTCGAAGCATATCTCTCGTCTTGCCAGGTTGGCCGAGCCTTTCGGCAGGCTCAGGCTGCTTGCATCTGTGGGGCGTTCGGCCGAGCGGCGCAGCACGGCCTCGACGCGCGCCAGCAGTTCCTTCACGCTGAAGGGCTTGGCCATGTAGTCGTCAGCGCCGGCGCGCAGGCCGCTCACGCGGTCGGTTTCCTCGCCCTTCGCCGTCAGGATGATGACCGGCAGCGCCGGGCGGGCCGCACGCACCTCGCGAAGGATATCCATCCCCGAGGTGCCCGGCAGGACGAGATCGAGCAGCAGGAGGTCGAAGTCGGCCTGCACGGCCATCGCCAGGCCGCCGTCGCCGTCACCGGCCTGGAGCACTCCGTATCCGGCGAACTCGAGCGCGTCAGCCACGCCCTCGCGTATCGCCGCGTCGTCTTCGATCACCAGTATCTTTCGGCGTGTCATGGCTCCTCAGACCCCCAATATCCCCGGAACGCTATCCGATTATAGCACAAGGCGGCGAAAGCGCAATGGAAGCGCCTCCCGAACTTCTGCGCGTCATCGGTGCCAGTTTGGGCCGGCCGCTCAACGCGATGGCACGTACCTCTCGTATCCGTAGCTGAGGGCTTTGGACTCACCAGGTTTGACGCTGAACGTCCACGTGATCGTGCCCTTGCGTTCAAGGAGCTTGAGTTGCTTCGTATCCAGCACGATCTTCCCATCGTCCGATGCAGACAACGGTTTGCCTGGTAATCGCAGTTCCACGACAAGTTCCGCGTGAGTCTTGCCGTAGTTGTGCAGATTCAGTTGGCCGTCTAATGTGACCAGGTCCACAAAGAAGTTGTGTGCCGGCTGGTGCGCCTTCAGCTTACGATCGACTTCCGTCTCCTTCTGGTCGTGCGCGATGTTGATTGCGGTCGTGACGGGCACTTCCCCCTTGCCGCCTTTCGGGACGTACTTCAACAGGTCTTCACTCAACGGATTCCCATCGCTGATCGCGATGCACGGGCCGGTTGTCCACGGCGTGTCGGTGCCGTTGTGCAGCACGAGGAAATGCTCGATCTCGTTGGGCGGCGCCCAGCGGTAGATATGGCCATACTTGATTCGCTTAACGAACAGCGTCACGATGGCCTTCTCGCCCCGTCGCAGCGTGAGGTCTTTGCGGGTGTAAATGGTGAAATCACTCGCGCCAACTCCTTCCCACTGCGGCAAGTTGCCCGTGGCCTTCTTGAGATCGCGACCGCCTGGCTGTACCGGCTGGTCAACAACTCCCGACTGGCTAGCCCGACGATCCCTGGCAACCATGGCTCGGTTCATGATCTGCGTCATCACCTGACGAGGTACCATTTTCGCCCCGATGGTCCGAATGACTTGTCACACGGCCACGGGGGTCAGATAGTCGGTGTGCAGGAAATGCGGCACTCCCACGACGAAGTTCACGTCGCAATGGACGAAGCTCTCCGCCTCGTTCACCAGCGTGCCGCGCAGTGTCAGCTCCGCCGTGTCGTCATCGCGCAGTCTCCGCGTATACTCTGGAATCCAGGGTATTCCCTTGCGGAGGTACGCCATTCCGAGGTCGGTTTCGGCCGGCGTCTTGCCGTCGCCTGAGGCTACGTGCTGTCGCAGGGGATTATCGAGAACCTGAAGTCTCTTGATGCCTTCCAGCGGCACGGCGAAGCTGTTGCTGTCTGCCTGTAGCACGACGTATTCCGGGCCCACGGAGACCAGTTGCCCCGCGGCCGTGCGATCTGCCCCTTGATGCCGGTAAGTGAGTTGCAGCTTCAGGAACTTGCACGACTCGAGCCGCGCCCGCTTCGCTTTCACGTCCTTCGGTGCGTCAATGCCATCGAATTCCACCACTTCGCCCGGGCCGGTGCCCACGATGTCCACGATTTCGTTCTCTTCGTGCGAGAAGGTGGCCAGCGTGCCGAAAACTGCGGGCGGCACCGCCTCCGAGACGCACCATCCATCGCGCAGTGCCACCTTGCCGCGCCTCAAGAAGAATCCCAAGCCGTTCTTGAACACCGTTACCGACTTGACCCGCGGTTTCCAGAGGTTCCGGTTCTCCTTTTCATCCGCCGTTGCTGTAATAGAAAAGATTGCGGCCGTCATGAGTAAAACAGTTAGTGTACGTTTCATCTTTCATGTCTCCTTTGTTCATTCAATTGGTTGCACTTTCGACCAGAAAGTTCCGCCCGTCTATTCGCATCAGAATCTCGCCCGAGAGCCGCGTCGTCTTCGATGATGAGTATTGATCCTCTTGCCATCGGCTATTCCGACCCACCCGGCGGCGAGGCGTACTTGAAGTTCTTCTTGACAGCCTGAGAGCGGATGGCCTTTACTATGGCGGCGTCGAGGGTGTCTTCGCCGGTCTCGACGCGCTTCTTCATCTCTGCGGCCACGTACTTCTTGCGGGCGTCGTTCAGTTCCTTGATGCTCTGCTGTATCTGTGCGCGCTGTTTGGTCTGTGTCTCCACATAGGCCTTACGCTGTTCGGCGTTCATCTTGCGCATATTCTCGGGCAGGTCCTTGTCTTTCAGCTCGTCGAGCTTGACTTTTCCCTCCCGTGCGGCATCTACAAGGTCCCACGCGTCATTGCGGTATTGTGCAGAAGCCTTGGCGACCTGCCTCTGGACGTTGCTGCCTTTAGATACGGAACCGGCGTTTGAATCCTGCGCTATTTGATTTGCCGCGCCGGCCTTGCCCATTGCGCCGTAGGGGATGTATGTCTTGTTCATCTCCTCGCCGAGCCGGGCGATCTCCTTGTCCTGAGGCGCTTCAATATGGACGACTTTGCGGTTCTGGTCAATATTCATGTAGCTGCCATCGGCGAGCATGGCGCCGTCTTTCCATTTGCCGCTTACCCCTTGGTCGTAGCCGCCGCAATGGATGGTGTTGACGACGATGCTCTTCGCCACGGCTGCCGGACAGGCCTTCCGGTAATCGATGTCGCCCTGGGTGAACGGCTCGTTGCCGGCGATGTAGATGGCCTTGAAGTCGTCGTTAGAGCGGCTCCAGGCGAGGCCTTCCGTGGCGGCCTTGATGACCTTGCCGCAATACTCCTGACCGCCGTTTGTTGTCAAGGCGAACAGTTCCTCAGACACCTTGTCGAGGTCTGTAGTCAGCGGAAGAATCATCCTCAGGTAGCCTTCGCTTGCCGGGATGGAGCTCTTGCCGTATTCGTATAGTGCCACGTGAAGTTCGGGGACTTTGCCGTTCCTTTTCATTGTGACGAACTCGTTGACGATTGTCCATAGCTGCTCTTTAGCCTGGCCGATGAGGCCGCGCATGCTGCCGCTCGTATCGAGCAGGATGGCAATCTGGATCAGCGGCGGCTTCTCCTCGCCCGCCCTTGCGACTTTCACGGCAGTAGATGCGGTCATTACAATACACAAACCAGTCGTTATCATCATTCTCTTCATCGCAATATCTCCTTTTGTTGTGTTTTCCGCTCATCCCGGTCACTTGACAAGGATATTCTCGTCGTTGATTCGCATAAGAATCTCGCCCGAGAGCGAGAGCGTGCCCTGGCGGTTCTTCTTGATGAGTTCATCCATCAGCTTCATGTATTCGGATGATCCGAACGCGATTGTGCGGTCGGGCTTGATGGCCGACTTGCTGTTGACGACCTGCGAGTCTATCCAGCGATTGCCCCGCTGGAAGAACGCGCGGTCGTTGATTTGCTGGACGCGCGATACCTGCACGCGGTTCATGTTCCTGTCGTAGTAGGCGTTGTGGCGATTGGCGAAGGTCTGTTGCAACTGCACGTTGTTGTTGAGCGCCTGGTTGACGCCGCCGATCTTTGAGCGATCCCGCTGCCCGCGAAAGTAGAGACGGTTGTTGGCAACGAAGTTGTTGGAGGCGGTATCGCTGAGGTCAGTGCCTTCTCTCGCCAGGAAGGCGGTGTATTCGGTGAGGATGCCGAACTCGGTCGAGAGTCTGACGATCTCGTCGACGAGTTCCTGCATCTTCGGGTCGGTCATAATTGTGGCTGCGATGGCCGATGGATTGTCGCCTTCGGCGGCTCCGGCCTGGCGGATTTCGTCGATGAGGAATGCGATCTTGCGACTGGCCCAGAGCCTGGGGACGAAACTGTTCTTCGTCGTCGCACCGTCCAGTTTGAACTCGAACCGGAACGTCCGAGGCTTGCCGCGATAGTCGCCTTGCAGCCTGAGCAGCAGCGGCTTGTCGCTCTTGTATTTGCCGAAAACCACCAGCCTATCGCCCTCGAAGACGTCGGGCAGCTCTATCGGCATCAGGTCCGATACGCGGTCCGTGACGACTTCGCCCTTTTCGTTCAAAGTTGCGAGCTTCGGCTCGGAGAGGACGGGCCCGGTCAGCCTGCGATAGACCTGCGAGACCTTGACCTCGACGTCCTCCTTCGGCTGGAGGAACGTGCTGACCGCGCGGCTTTTGCGAGCGATGTGGGTGAGCAGCGGCGCGTTGACGTCGTAGCCGACGCCGAACGTGAAGATGCGGCGCTTGTGAGCGTTCGCCTTCATCGCGGCTCTGCGAATGGCGACCTCGCTGCGGACGCCGACCGTCGGCAGGCCGTCGGTCAGGAACAGCACGATCGGCAGCATTCCGTCAGTCGGCTTCTGGCGCAGCGCCTCTATCAGGGCGGCGTGCAGGTTGGTGCCGCCGCCGGAGCTCAATTGCCGGATGTAGTGCCTGGCCTTCTCGATGCTATCCTTGTCCTTGATAACAGGCTTGGATGCGAAGCTGGAGATTGTGCTGGCGTAGTCGATGATATTGAACGCCTCGCCGTCGAAGAGGCCGTTGACGACCTGTAGCGCGGCGGCGCGCGCCTGCTGGATCTTCTCGCCGTTCATCGAGCCGGAGCGGTCGATCACTATCGTCAACTCGCGTTTGACTGCCGGCTCTGCGGCGTCGTTCTTCTCTGCCGGCGGCACGGCGGCCAGCAGCATGAAATAGCCGCCGCCGGCCTTCGGATCGGGATACGCCATCAGCGTTGCGGCCACCGCCTCGGCTTTTGTAAGATAGGAAAGCTGGAACGACCCGGGTTCCCTCACGGCATTCTTCGTGACGTTCACAATCACCGAATTCGGATTGACCCGCGTGGCCTTCGTCTCGTGGCTGGGCGAATACGTGGTCGTCACGCCGTGCTTCGACCTGATCGTCACCTTGATGTTCCAAGGGATGTTGTAGCTGACCGCCTCGGTTCGCGGCAGAATGTAATCGATCCGCTGGCCGTCGGCGTGGAGCAGGTTCTCGTATGTCAGGCGGACTCTCTGCGTGCCGCCGGCATCGACGGGGAAGACGCTCGAGCGGATCACGTTGTATCCCGCGAACTCGAGCAGCGCGGGGTCTTTCACCTTGGCGACGATCTCGTTGTAGATCTTGCGGGCTTCGTCCTTCGGCAGGAGCACGGCGGTCGGCTCCTTTGCGGCTCCCTGGAAAGAGAATCCTCGCACCGCGGCACCGTCGGGCACCGGCACGAGCAGTTCGGCTTCGAGCCGCCGCCGGCTGGGGTTCCTGAGGCTGATATCCATCGTCGTTGCAGCCACCTGTTCGAGTATGGCGACACCGACGTCCACCTGTGTGATCTGCACTGCTGTCTTCTCGCGGATGGCGAACGCCCGCGTCTGCGGCACGACGACGTTCGACGATAACGCCCGACGCGAATGCAGATGATGCGGAACGGCCGCATGAACCGCACAGGACGCAACCATCGCCAGCAGACAGCCCGTCAACCAAATCCTTCTCAACTCGATCATGACACATCTCCTTTCACAAAAAAAACGAGACCGGTTCCCTCTGCACAATAGTATACGCGCTGAACGGTCGGTTGTTTGTAAAGGGTTTGTAACAATAGGGGGGGTCGCAGCGGAAGGATAGCGAGCAAACTTACGCGCGAAGCGGGCGGGACGGAGGGCTGTAGCCCCGCCGTAGGGCTGTAGCCCCGCATCAGGCGTTGCTTCGCTCCTCAGAACGACAAAAAGTAGCGTTGCGGGCCTGAGCACCGCGCCTGCCCGCACTGCGTGAGCTGCTGTACACAAAAAAATACACAATAAACGCTCGGCATAATTTGAACTGACGCCCCTAAGACTATATGATAGATAGATGGTCTGTGGCGAACACAGGCAAAGAGAGCAGTGAAAGGATCGGAACCTTGGGCCAGTGATAAAACGGCCGGGAACTATTTCGAGGGAAACAATGCAATTTGACGTTCGAGCGCTCGAAGCGGGAAACACAAGGGAGATTTACGTTACCGCCGGTTCCAGAGATTACGCCCCGGCTCAGCAGCAGGCCGAGGAGATGTATAGCCGCGTCGTTGACGTAGTGCGCTCGGCAAACGCCCGCATCATGTGCGAGCGCATCTTCGCCACACAGGACGCCATCGGCCTGGCCCTCCCCATCCGGCGTAAGATATACGGCGACTTGGACGACGGCTTCGAGCCCGTCTGCCTTACCGTGCCGAAAGGTGTTACCGGAGAGATATCCGGCGTCCAGGTTCACGCCGTCGTCTCGGAGAATGCGCCCGAGCTGCTTCGGGTCGGCGGTTCCATCCGTGGGCGTACGCTCGAGATCGACGGCTACAAGTTCGTGATGCTTGCCGGCCTGACAGCCGCCGATGCGGGCTCGGCACCCGACCAGGCGTGGACGATGTTCAAGAGTGCGGAAGCTGCCCTCAAGCACATCGGGGCCGACATGTTCTCCGTAGCTCGCACGTGGCTGTGGCTCGGCAATATCCTGGACTGGTATGACCAATTCAACGAGGTTCGTACTACGTTCTTCACCGAATGCGGCCTGCTCAACGGCAACCCGGCGCACGGCAGGATGCCCGCGAGCACCGGCATCGGCGTTATGCCCGCGTCCGAGCCTGTCTGCGCGCTCGATGCTTTCGCCGTGGCCGGAAGGCCCGACGCGATCCGGTTCTTCACGCAAACCGGCAAACAGGACTCCGCCTTCAAATACGGCTCGGCTTTCTCGAGAGCGGCACGGTCTGTTTCGCCTGCCGGGGAAACCGTCTTCGTCTCAGGCACGGCATCGATCGCTCCCAGCGGCGATACCATACACGTCGATGATATCCCCGGGCAGATCGAGGAGACCTTCAGGTGCGTCCGCTCCGTCATCAAGCAGACCGAATGCTCCGAAGACGAGGTCGTTCAGTCGATCATCTACTGCAAGACGCCCGAGGTGGAGGAAGTATTCCGGGAGATGTACGGCGACCTCGAGTGGCCGCACCTGATAATGATCTCAGACGTCTGCCGCGAGGATCTCCTGTTCGAGATCGAAGCCACTGCCGCTGTCGGCGCGAAGAAGATATGTTGAGGCCCGATCGGAAGCAGAGCGTGCATTTGCCTTCACATGGCGAACGCCTGCCGCTGTCCGACATTCATCTTAACATATCTCCTGCTTCCCCATCTTCGACTGAAGAACGATAATCCATTCTCGCACCCCGCCGTTTGCGGCCTTTTCGCTTGAAAGCCGAACGTGTGCCCGGTATGATTAAATGGCGCTGCTCGTGCGGCGTTTTCTGTGTCTTGGCTGGTCTTTTCTCACTGGTTCCCGAGGACATCCATGCCTTCGATAGCTGTGCTGGGATCAACCGGTTCGATAGGCGTGAACGCGCTCAAGGTGATCGACCGCCTCGGGCCGGAGTATCGCGTCGCAGCCCTTGCGGCCGGCTCCAACTGGTGTGAAATGGCGGAGCAGGCGCGGAAGCTGCGGCCGGAACTGGTCGTCATAGGCGATGAATCCGTCTCTGACGCCCTTCGAGCCCGGCTTCCGGCGGGGATCGAGGTTGCCGTCGGGGCCGAGGGCCTGGAGCTGGCGGCCTCGCTGCCGGTGGTCGATACCGTCGTGCTCGCGGGGACGGGCGCCATCGGCCTGCCGGCGGCTATGGCGGCCGCCCGAAGCGGCAAACGCCTGGCACTGGCGAACAAAGAATCAATGGTGATGGCAGGCAGCCTGCTCAATAGTATAGTTAAGCAGCATGGTGCCGAGATCATTCCGGTCGACAGCGAGCACAGCGCCGTCTTCCAGGCGATGCACTGCGGGGGCCGGCGCCAAGCACGGCGGATCATCATCACGGCGTCGGGCGGGCCGTTCCTCGATACGCCCGTAGAAAAGCTGGCGCTGGTTACACCCGAGCAGGCGTTGAATCATCCGACTTGGTCGATGGGCCCGAAGATCACCATCGATTCGGCAACGCTGATGAACAAGGCGCTCGAGGTGATCGAGGCCCGATGGCTCTTCGATATAGATGCCGACAGCATCGAGGTGGTCGTGCACCCGCAGTCGATAGTGCATTCGCTCGTCGAGTTTCGCGACACGTCCGTCGTCGCGCAGATGAGCCTGCCGGATATGCAGCTGCCGATACAATATGCTTTGACGTATCCCGAACGCATCGAGATGCCGCTGGAGCCGCTGGACCTGTGCAAGGTCGGCTCGCTCACCTTCCGCAGGCCGGACACCGAACGTTTCCCGGCCCTCGAGCTGGGCTTCAGAGCGGCCCGTGAAGGCGGCACCTCCGGGGCGATCCTCAATGCTGCTGACGAGATAGCCGTCGAGGCTTTCATTGACGGACGCATCGGATTCTGTCAAATCGCCGAGATAGTCGAACTAACAATGGACTGCTGCCCCGGGGTTGCCGAACCATGCATTAAGGATCTGTATAGTGCGGACGCAGCCGCCCGAAAGATAGCTCGCGAAGCCTGCGAGCAATGCATGAAACAATCATTATGAGAATGAACTGACGGGGTATGCAGGGCGATATCCGGATGTACCCTGCCGATCCTGTCCCGCCCAAAGCATGGAAGGTCAATTATGCCTCAACTGCCTCCAATTGGAGCGTTCTCTGGTTACCTCGACAGCGCGCTGTCCATCGTCAGCGTTGCTGTGGTCTTTGGTCTTATCATATTCGTGCATGAGTTCGGCCATTTCATCTTCGCAAAGCTGGTGGGCGTGAAGGTGGAGAAATTCTCGCTCGGTTTCGGCAAGAAACTCATCGGCTTCACGTGGGGAGAAACCGAATACGTGCTCTCTATGCTGCCGCTGGGCGGCTACGTGAAGATGCTCGGCGAGATGCCGGGCGAGGAGATCGACGAGCCTGAGCGGGCGTTTACATCGAAGAAGATATGGCAGCGAGCGCTCGTCATAGGAGCGGGGCCGACCGTCAATTATCTGTTCGCTTTTCCGCTGGCGATCTCGTGCTTCCTGATCGGCATCAACGTCCCCACTGCGACGATCAGCGAGCCAAATCCTGATATGCCCGCATTTGCCGCGGGATTGCGAAAGAACGACACGATTGTCGAGGTCGACGGCCATCCCATCGAGAACTACAGGGACCTGATGGTGCGTGTGAACTTTGCAGATGATCCCGCCAAGCCACGCAGGGTGGTAGTCGAAAGAACCGAAAACGGCGAAACCCGCCGCATCACAAAGCTCATCAAGACCCGCGTCGACCCGGACACCGGCCAGCATCAGATCGGGGTTCCATATTTCGTCACCACGATTGTCGGCAGTGTCGACAAGGCCGGCAGAGAAGCGGGACTGAAGAGGGGAGATGAGATCATCTCCGTCGACGGGCGCCCGGTCAGGAATTGGTCCGACATAAGCTCCGCGATCAGTGACAAGAAGGACAAGCCGGTCGAGCTCGTCGTAAGACGCAGCGACAAGACATACAAGACGACGTTCAGACAGTCCATGAAGACGACCGAACTGATTGGAATCGAGATAGTCCCCAGGCCGGTCATCGCCTTCGTCCAGGGGGAGGATTCTCCCGCCGGCAAGGCGGGTCTGATACCGGATGATTTGATCGAGTCCGTCGATGGCCGGAAGCTCGCCGCCTGGACCGATGTTGTCGATCTGATGGCCAAGAGCCGCGGCAAGACAGTCGAACTCGTCATCCGCCGCAAAGGCGAAACGGTGAACGTCTTGGTGCCTGTTCCAGAAAAATCCCCATGGCGTGCGTCGATCGGCATCGCCGGCAGTTTCGGGTCAACCCCCAACGGCATTGTGCGCCCGTCCAGCATCATTGTGGGTAAGTTCTCCGAGGGCTCAAAAGCGGCTGAAGGTGGACTGAGAATAGGCGACTGGATAATCGAGGCCAACGGCGAGAAGGTCCCTAATGTTTCGGAACTGCGCAAGGTGCTTGCGAAGCAGAAGGGCCGGGCCGAACTGAAGGTCCGGCGCGGCGAAGACGAGACTGCCGACCTCAGCATCGAGCTGATCCCCGTGACCCATGTGGACGACAAAAGCCCCGGATTCTACGGGCTGCCGGCTCACATCCGCGAGAAGTATCCGTTAGGTGTGGCGGTCAAAGAGGGTATCAATCGGACGTTGTACTTCACGAAGTGGACGGTCGTCCAACTGGTCAGGCTCGTCAGCGGCGAGGCCTCAGGCAAGGCAATGTCGGGGCCTGTCGGCATAGCCAAGGTGGCATTCGGCCACGCAAGCGAGAGCACCGCTGAACTCCTCCACCTGTTCGTGGTGATCAGCATCGGCCTCGCGTTCCTCAACCTGATGCCCATACCGATACTCGATGGTGGCCACCTGCTGTTCCTCGCAATCGAGCTGGTGGTGCGCCGACGGCTGAATGACCGCATTCTCGAAATTGCGCAGTACGTCGGCCTGTTTCTACTGCTCAGCCTGATGTTGTATGTCACCAAGAACGACATCTTTCGATTCTTCATGTGATCGCCCATTCGTCAAGGACTTGACCGCAAGATCGTGAACACGCCTGCCGACCTCTACCGCAAGATGGCTCTGATCCGCGAGTTCGAGATGCGGATCGACGAGATGTTCGCCACAGGAAGGATTCGCGGGACGACGCACCTCTCCGCCGGGCAGGAGGCATGCGCAGTCGGCGCGTGCGCCGGGCTGAGGTGCGACGATGCCGTCGTGAGCAATCACCGGGGCCACGGGCACTTCATCGCAACGGGCGGCGATCCCGGCGCGATGATGGCGGAGATGATGGGCAAGCAGACCGGCTACAGCCGCGGCCGGGGCGGCAGCCAGCACATGGCGTGCTTCGATATCGGTTTCCTCGGCTCGAACGGCATCACGGGCGGCGGGCTGCCCGTCGCGGTCGGCGCCGCGCTCGGCTTCAAGATGCAGAAAACCGACCGGATAGTCCTCTGCTTCTTCGGAGATGGAGCCTCGAACCAGGGAACCTTCCACGAGTCGCTCAACCTTGCCGCTGTCTGGCGGTTGCCCATCATATTCTTCTGCGAGAACAACCTCTACGCGATGTCAACACCGATGCACGATGCGACCGCCGTCGAAAACATCGCCGAAAGAGGCAACGCATACACGATCGCGGGCGAGGTCATTGACGGCAACGACGTAATCGCCGTCAGGGACGCCGTCGCCGGGGCAGCCGAGCGAGTCCGCGGTGGAAGCGGCCCGGCACTCATCGAGGCGATGACTTACCGCTATCTCGGGCACAGCAAGTCCGACAAGTGCGAATACCGCACCCGGGAAGAGGAGCAACGCTGGCACGAGCGCGACCCGATCAAGCTCTACGCCGCAAGGCTCCGCGAGAGCGGTGAACTCGACGACGGACGGATAGCGCGGATAGATGCCGAAGTGAAGCAGCAGGTGGATGAAGCCGTCGAGTTCGCAACGACGTCGCCCGATCCGAATCCGGATGAACTGGAAGGATCTGTCTTTGCCTGAAAGTGTCAGCCGAGACGACGAACATGCCTGAACCGCTGACATACAGCGAAGCTATCCGCGAGGCTATGGCCGAGGAGATGCGGCGCGATGGCCGCGTGTTCCTGATGGGCGAGGATGTCGCACTCTACGGCGGCGCGTTCCGAGTAACGCGCGGGCTGCTCGATGAATTCGGCCCCGGGCGCATCCGCAATACGCCGATCTCCGAGAGCGGCATAGTCGGCGCCGGCATCGGCGCGGCGCTCGTCGGCATGCGGCCGATCGTCGAGATAATGTTCATGGACTTCATCACTCTGGCGGTGGATCAGCTTGTGAACCACGCGTCGAAGTATAGATTCATGTACGGCGAGCAGGCGCGGGTGCCGCTCGTCGTGCGTGCGCCTGCGGGCGGGCACCGAGGCTACGGCCCCACGCATTCGCAGTGCCTCGAGAGGCTGTTCTTCTCGATGCCTGGCATCAAGATAGCCGCGCCGTCCACACCGGCCGACGCCAGGGGGCTGCTCAAGGCCGCCATTCGCGACGACAACCCCGTCCTGTTCGTCGAGAGCAAGATACTCTATCCCAGCCTCGGCGACCGGCCCGAGGAGCAGGCTTTTGCAGGGAAAGACGACGATATCATACCGCTGGGCAGGGCGCGCGTTGCCCGCGAAGGCGAGCACATCTCGGTCATCGCGTATTCCGAGATGGTCGTGCAAGCCGTGAGGGCCGCCGAGGCGCTCGAGGCCGAGGGGATCAGCCTCGAGGTCATCGACCTGCGCACGCTCGCTCCGCTGGACATGGCGCGGGTGCTCGAATCGGTCGGCAAGACGGGCCGCGCAATCGTTGCGGAAGAGGGCCACCGGACCGGCGGGCCCGGCGCCGAGATCGCCTGCAGGATCGTCGAAAGCTGCTTCTACGAACTCGATGCGCCCGTCAGGCGCGTCGCGGCTATGGACGTACCAGTGCCCGTCAGCCCGCTGCTCGAACGCAGGGTACTGCCATCGGCGTTCGATATCGCCAGTGCCGCGCGCCATCTTATGAACGAGGCGTAACACATTGAACGATGACGATCGGCCTATGCCACAGGAGTGAAGATGCCGGAAGAGAAATCCATCGAGCAGCGGCTGAAGGAGATGATAGTCGAACGGCTGATGCTGAAGGTCGATCCCGAGGATATCGGCGACGAAGAGCGATTGATGCAGGCCTATGAGGTCGATTCGATAAGGCTGTTCGAGATCGTCATCGGCATAGAAGAGGTCTTCGGGCTGTCGTTCGAAGAAGACGAGTTCAGCATCGAGATATTTGAGACGGTGAGTGCCATAGCAAGGAAGGTTCGCGAGAAACAGGGCCAGGTGTAGAGCTTCGGAGCGATTGATGAGCGATATGTGGGCGAGGCTGTTCGGTGCGACGCAGGAGCAACTGGCCGACCGTACGGGCCTCGCGCTGCGGTTCGCCCAGCCGTGGCGGCTCTGGTGGCTGGCCATCGCGCTGCTGGTGCTGCTGGTCTACTGGTGCTATCGCCGCGAGACCGGCACTGCCGGCCGCCGTGCGAAGATATTCCTTGGAACGCTCCGCATCATCTGCCTGCTCGCCGTTCTCCTGCTGATTTTCCATCCCGTCCTGGTGATCGAGCGATCGTATATGAAGGATTCCTGGCTGATACTCCTGCTCGACGATTCGATGAGCATGAGCATCAAGGACCCGCAGACCGACGGGCAGCTCACAGACGGCCTCGCATCGGTGACCGGCATCGACCGAGATCGGCTCGCCGAGACGGCGCGGGCGGCGCTCGTGAACGCGGCCCTCAGCAACGACGAGCTCAATTTGATCGGCCGCCTGGCCGAGACGTGCAAAGTGCGGATATACAGCTTCTCCGACCGGATATCCCCCATGCCGCTGAAGCCGGCGCCGGATGGCGGGCCGTTCCGTGAGGCGTTCATCGAGGCGAAGGGCCGTGTTACGGCCATCGGCGACGCTATCTACCGCGCCCGAGCTGATATGCGCGGCCAGCGGATCGCCGCCATAGTCGTCTTCACCGACGGGCGCTCGAACTCCGGCCGCCCGGTCGAGGATGCCGTCGAGACCGCGGCCGTCCGCCGTGAGCATCCGTTCCCGATCTTCACGGTCGGGGTCGGCAATCCCAGCGCCGTGCAGGACCTCGTCGTGCAGCGCATCTTTGGTAACGACGTGATATTCGTCGACGACTTCGCCACGTTCAACGTTGTCGTCAGCCAGAAGGGCTATGCGGGGCAGACCGCCTGGCTGCGGCTCTATCAGGGTGAACGCGAACTGAAGTCGAAGAGCATCGTGCTCGATGACGCACCGCAGCAGACCGTGAAGATGAACTTCAAACCCACCGTCCCGGGCAAGTTCAAATACTCCGTCGAGGCCGAGCCGCTGCCGGGTGAACTGACGGACCGCAACAACGCCTCGCCGCCGCACGTCGTCGAGGTTATCGACAAGCACACGCAGGTGCTCCTGATTGCAGGCGGCCCGTCGTGGGAGTACCGATACCTCAAGAACGCCCTCATCCGCGACCAGTCGGTGAAGGTCAGTTGCCTGCTGCAGGGGGCCGATGAGGGCTTCTTCCAGGAAGGCGATCTGCCCATCAGCGGCTTCCCCGACGGCCGCGAGCGGCTTTTCAAATACGATGTAATCATCCTGCTGGATCCGAATCCCTCGGGCTTTGCGGACGCCCACGTGAGCGACATTGCCGCTTTCGTGGAGGATCTGGGCGGCGGGTTGATCTTCGCCGCCGGCGAGGTATACGGCCCCTCGGGATTTCGCGGGACTCTTCTCGAGAAATGCCTGCCCGTCGTGATCGGACGATCGAACATCGACGATCCGTTGCGTCCACGACGGGTACTGACGCAATCGTTCCAGCCGAAGCTGACGCCGCAGGGAATGGAGCATCCTGTCGCTCAGTTCGAAGTCGCCCGCACCGAGAACCTGCGCCTGTGGCAGAATCTACCCGGATTCTTCTGGTATCATCCGGTCGAGCGGCTCAAGCCCGCTGCCACGTCGCTCATCGAGCATCCCACCGAGGGCAACCAGTACGGCAAGTTCCCGCTCGTTGCGGCGCACTTCTACGGCCGTGGCCGCGTGCTTTTCATCGCCATCGACAGCACGTGGCGCTGGCGCTTCCAGCGTGGCGACCGGCATTTCTACAAGTTCTGGGGGCAGGCGGTCAGGTTTGTCAGTTCCGGCAAGCTGCTGGGCGAGAGCAAGCGCTTGAGCATCGCGACGGTTCGTGCCGATTACACTGTTGGCGATCCGGTTGTCATTCACGCCCGCTGCCTCGATCGTTTCTTCCGTCCGACGCGCGCCGAGCAGCTCGATGCCACTATACAGAGCGGCACGGGCGAGGAGCGGAAGATCAAGCTGCTTCCGCTTTCGGGCAGCGCCGGGATGTTCCGGGGCTCGTTCGTCGCCGCCGCGCCGGGAACGTACACCGCACACATCCAGTCGCCCGACGATGGTTCCGCCGCCGCATCGTCGCAGCCTTTCACCATCAGGCTGCCTGCAATGGAGTTCGAGGACCCCTCGATGAATGCCGAACTGCTCCGGAAGGTGGCCACGCAGACCGGCGGCGGCTTCTTCCATCTTGGTGAGATCGGCCAACTGCCCGGCAACGTCGACGCCCTACGCGAAGAAGTAACCGAAGAGGCGGCGCTCGCACTCATCCGCGCCCG